>JAAYBP010000121.1 GCA_012730075.1 Acidimicrobiales bacterium
ACCGCAGGACGGTCGCGTCACCGGGTGCGACGGCCCGGAACGTCGGCGCGGTCAGGGGTCGAGGCGGCGGCGGGCGGCGGCGAGCACCGTCCGCTCGTCGGGGTCGTGGACCTCGGCGGCCAGCTTGTCGAGCGTCGTGCGCCACCGGGCCCGGACGGCGTCGGCGCGCCGGGCCGGCACGCGCACGGCGTCGTCGTCGAGCCACGCCAGGTCGGCGTCCATCAGGGCGATCTGGTGCTCGACCTCGGTGCGACGGGCGACGACGAGCGGCAGCCGGTCGGCCTTGGCCGCGGGGTAGTCGGTGCCGGCCGCCAGGTCGTGGGGTTCGAGCCCGAACGCCGACGCGAGCAGGGTGACCGTGCGCGCGTCGGGCGAGCTGATGCCGGCCTCCAGGTGCGACACGCCGACCCGGGTGATGCCGATGCGGTCGGCGAGCTGCTGCTGGGTCCAGCCCCGCGCCGCGCGGTGCACGCCGATGCGGGTCGCCAGCGACGCCGCCCCGGTGGGACGGCCGGGCCAGCGCGGTTCCCAGGTGCTCACCCCACCAGGCTGCCATCCCGACCGGCCCGCGAGGGGCCAGCCGGACCGGTCGGCCTCCAGGCACGAGGCGGTCGCCGCATCGTGCCAACGGGGTTGGCAGACCGGGCGGGGTCCGGTCGGCCATGCTCGGGGCCATGACCAAGCGTGCGCTCATCACCGGCATCACCGGCCAGGACGGCTCGTACCTCGCCGAGCTCCTGCTCGACAAGGACTACGAGGTGATCGGCATGGTGCGCCGCAGCTCGACGGTGAACTTCGAGCGCATCGCCCACCTCCAGGACCGCATCACGTTCGTGCCCGGCGACCTGCTCGACGAGGTGTCGATGATCAACATCCTCACCGAGCACCGCCCCGACGAGGTGTACAACCTCGCCGCCCAGTCGTTCGTGCAGACCAGCTTCGGCCAGCCGGTGCTCACCGGCGAGATCACCGCCCTCGGCGTCACCCGCATCCTCGACGCCATCCGCATCGTCGACCCGTCGATCCGCTTCTACCAGGCGTCCTCGTCGGAGATGTTCGGCAAGGTCGTCGAGGTCCCGCAGTCCGAGACGACGCCGTTCTACCCCCGGTCCCCCTACGGCGTGGCCAAGCTGTACGGCCACTGGATCACGATCAACTACCGCGAGTCCTACGACCTCCACGCGTCGAGCGGCATCCTCTTCAACCACGAGTCGCCGCGGCGGGGGCTGGAGTTCGTGACGCGCAAGATCAGCCACGGCGTCGCCCGCATCAAGCTCGGCATGGACGACGAACTGCGGCTCGGGAACCTCGACGCCCAGCGCGACTGGGGCTTCGCCGGCGACTACGTCGAGGCGATGTGGCTGATGCTCCAGCAGGACGGGCCCGACGACTTCGTGGTCGCCACCGGCGAGACCCACCCGGTGCGGGAGTTCTGCGAGCTGGCCTTCGGCCACGTCGACCTCGACTACGAGCAGTACGTCAAGGTCGACGAGCGCTTCTTCCGCCCCGCCGAGGTCGACCTCCTCGTCGGCTCGCCCGCCAAGGCGAGGAAGGTGCTCGGCTGGGAGCCGAGGACCTCGTTCCCCGATCTGGTGCGGATGATGGTCGACGGCGACATGGCGCTCCTCACCGGTCGCCTCGACGGCCTCAAGTAGCCGCCGC
>JAAYBP010000122.1 GCA_012730075.1 Acidimicrobiales bacterium
CCCGCGCCATCGGAGCCGGTCGCGAGACGAACCGGGTTTCGGAGGCCGCCGCGCCGCCTCCTACGATCTGACGACCCGTCAGAAACGCAGGAGGACGTCCATGGGCATGCTCGACGGCAAGGTCGCCATCGTCACCGGCGCGGGCCACGGCATCGGCCGGGCCCACGCCATGGAGCTCGCCAAGCACGGCGCCCGGGTGGTCGTCAACGACCTCGGCGGATCGGTGACCGGCGAGGGCCAGGGGCGCGACGCCGACCTCACGGTCGGGATCATCGAGCAGCGCGGCGGGGAGGCGGTCGCGAACTACGAGGACGTCGCCGACCACGAGGGCGCGGGCCGGATGATCGCCCAGGCGGTCGACACCTGGGGTCGCCTCGACGTCCTGGTGACCAACGCCGGCATCGTCCGGGACTCGGCGATCTGGAACATGAGCGAGTCCGACTTCGACGCCGTGCTCCGGGTGCACCTGAAGGGCATGTGGTCGCCGTGCCACCACGCCGCCCGCCACTGGCGCCAGGTCAACAAGGACACCGGTCAGCCGGTCGGCGGCCGGGTGATCACCACTACCTCCGGCGCCGGGCTGGTCGGCAACTTCGGCCAGACGAACTACGCCACCGCCAAGGCGGGCGTCGCCGGCTTCACCCAGACCCTCAGCCTCGAGCTGTGGAAGCTCGGGGTCACGGTCAACGCCGTCGGTCCGGCGGCCGCGACCCGGATCACCGCGACCATGCCCGGCGCCCCGCCGGTCATCGAGCCCGACGAGATCCCCGAGGACGAGTGGAACCGCATGGACCCGGCGGTGTCGTCGCCGCTGGTCGCCTGGCTCGCCAGCGACGAGAGCGCCCACGTCACCGGCCAGGTGATCCGGGCCGTCGCCGAGGACATCGTGTGGATGACCGGCTGGACCAACGGCGCGACCCTCTCCAACGGGGGCAAGCGCTGGGATGCCACCAAGCTCGGCACCCAGCTCGCCACCGACGTCTTCGGCACCCGCGCCCCTGGCCTGCGGTACTGAACCGAACCGCACCGCGCCGTCGGCCGCCAGGTTCGACGCCGGGCGGCGTCGACGCGCTACTCCGCGGTCGCGATGCCCACCGGGCAGGTGACCCCGGTGCCTCCGAGTCCGCAATAGCCGTTGGGCACCTTGTGCAGGTACTG
The DNA here is from genome assembly GCA_012730075.1 of Acidimicrobiales bacterium. GTDB lineage: Bacteria > Actinomycetota > Acidimicrobiia > Acidimicrobiales > Iamiaceae > Iamia. The sequence continues at coordinate 1,159 of JAAYBP010000122.1, forward strand.
CTGGTGGTAGTCCTCGGCGTAGAAGAACTCGCCGCCGTCGACGATCTCGGTGGTGATGTCACCGAAGCCGCGCTCGGCGAGCCGCGCGGCGAAGCGGTCGCGGCTGGCCACCGCCGCCTCGAGGTCGGCGCCGCGGAGCCCGTAGATGCCCGACCGGTACTGGGTGCCGACGTCGTTGCCCTGGCGCATGCCCTGGGTCGGATCGTGGCCCTCCCAGAACCGCTTGAGCAGTTCGGCGAGCGTCACCTCGGCGGGGTCGTAGGCCACCAGCACCGCCTCGGTGTGCCCGGTGCGCCCCGAGCAGACCTCCTCGTAGGTCGGGTTGGGCGTGAAGCCGGCGACGTAGCCCGAGGCGGTCGAGTGGACGCCCGGCGTCTGCCAGAACAGCCGCTCGGCGCCCCAGAAGCACCCCATCCCGAACGTCACCGTACGGATGCCGTCGGGGAACGGCGGGCGCAGGGACGTGCCGAGCACGGCGTGGACCGCCGGCACCGGCATCGCCTGGCTCCGCCCCGGCAGCGCATCGGCTTCGTCGACCATCTCCATCTTGCGGCGGAACAGCATGGGTCCAGGATACGGACGACCGGTGGCGGTGCGGCGACCCCCGGCCGGGCGGCGGCCCGCGGCTAGGTTCCCGTCCGGGGAGACCGCGAGGACCGGAGGGGTCGAGTGATGCAGGGGACGAGGATCCGCCGGGCCATCGCCGTCATCGCAGCGCTGACGCTGGCGGTGGCCGGCGCCGCTTGCGGCGAGGACGAGCCGACCGGCGACGGCGGCGACGACGCCGTGACGGTCGAGGCGCTCGACAACGTGTTCGGCGAGGAACCGCCGCACGTGGTGCGCGTGGCGGTCGGGGGCACGGTGACGTGGGTCAACCGGGGCCGCAACGACCACAACATCATCCCGCTCGACGGGGCGCCGTTCGGCGTCGGCGAGTCGTCCTTCGCGCCCGGCGACGAATACCAGGCCACCTTCGACGAGGAGGGAGCCTTCGCGTACTACTGCTCCCTGCACGGCAACGCCACCGACGGCATGACCGGCACCGTCCTCGTCGGCGACGTCGAGGAGCCCCCGGCCCCGGAGCCGACGCCAGACATCCTCGACATCCGGGCCAGCGGCAACGTCCTCAACGTCCCCGACGACCACGAGACGATCCAGGCGGCGGTCGACGCCGCCGAGGTCGGCGACCTGATCCTGATCGCGCCCGGCGTCTACAAGGAGGCGGTCGAGGTTCCCCGCGGCAAGGACGGCATCACCCTCCGCGGCCTCGACCGCGACGAGGTCGTGCTCGACGGTGAGTTCACGCGCCCCAACGGGGTCCAGGTGATCCGGGCCAACGGCGTCGTCATCGAGAACATGACCGCGCAGAACTTCACCGAGAACGGGTTCTTCTGGACCGGGGTGACCGGCTACCGGGGCTCGTACCTGACCGCGATCCGCAACGGCGACTACGGCATCTACGCGTTCGAATCGACCAAGGGCCTGCTCGAGCACTCCTACGCCTCGGGAAGCCCGGACGCCGGCTTCTACATCGGGGGTTGCCAGCCCTGCGACGCCACGATCAACGACGTCATCTCGGAGTGGAACGGCCTCGGCTACTCGGGCACCAACGCCGGCGGGAACCTGGTGATCGCCAACTCGATCTTCCGCTTCAACCGGGCGGGCATCGTCCCGAACTCGGGGTCCTACGAGCCGTACTACCCCCAGGACGACAACGACATCGTCGGCAACCTCGTGCACGACAACAGCAACGGCGACACCGCGGCGATCGACATCGCCATCACGGCGATGGGCAACGGCATCCTGAGCGCCGGCGGCATCAACAACAAGATCGTGCGGAACCGGGTGATGAACCACGACCTCGGCGGCATCGTCGTCATCAGCTACCCGGAGAACGCCGAGTACTTCTGGGAGGCCACCGGCAACGAGGTCCGCGAGAACGTCGTCAGCGGCTCGGGCCTCGGCGACCTCGCCCTCTGGTTCGGTGGGGCCGACGACGAGACCGGCGAGAACTGCTTCGCCGACAACGAGTACGGGACCACCGCGCCGCTCAACCTCGAGGACGAGGCCCCGTGTCCCGCCGTCCCCAACGGGAACATGGCCGACGGCGCGTTCGACGTGGTCGCCCTGGCGATCAATGACGGCAAGCCCGAGTCGGTGCCCTATGAGCAGGTCGAGCTGCCCGACATCGACCCCGCCGAGGTGCCCGACATGCCCGACCCGGAGGACGCGCCCGCCCGGCCCGCGGTCGACGTGCCCCTCCGGCTCGACCTCGACTCGATCGAGGTGCCGCCCGCCCCTTGACGCGTCGCCGGATCGCCGCCCTCGTAGTTGCCGCCGCCCTCCTCGGGGCGGCGTGCGGCGGCGACGGCCGGGCCCGCGACGGAGCGGACGCCGGTGCGACCGAACCGTCAGCCGACGACTGGATCGCCCGGACCGACTCCGACGCCCTGTTCAGCGTCGACTGCGGGTTCAGCCACCGCGCCTCGGACGACCCGATCGTGTGGCCCGGGGCGCCGGGTCGCAGCCACGGCCACGAGTTCTTCGGCAGCGGCGAGACCGACGCCCACAGCACCGGCGAGGCGCTGATCGGGACGGCCACGTCGTGTCGTGAGCCGGGCGACACCGCTGCGTACTGGGTGCCGACGCTGTCGGTCGACGGCGTTCCGGTCGACCCGGGCGGCCTCCGCGCGTACTACCGCGCCGCGGTCGGCGTCGACGTCCGGGACGTGGCGGCGCCCCCGCTCGGCCTGGCGATGATCTCCGGAGACCCGTCGGGCGGGACGGTCGGCCACGACCACGGCGACGCGCCCGAGACGACGTCCGAGGTCGGGACGCCGGTCGACGATGCTCCCGCCGACGAGCCTGGGGTCGAGCGCCGCGATGGCGGGTCTGGGGCCGAGGGCCACGACCACGTCGCGGCGGGCGGCGTGGACGCGGTCGATGCCGGCTGGGGGTGCGGGATGCGCCCGCGTCGGGTGGTGGCCACCCCGCCCACCGACTGCGTGCGGAGGTCGCCGCTGACCCTCCACCTGCGCTTCCCCGACTGCTGGGACGGCGAGCGCCTCGACAGCGAGGACCACCGGTCCCACGTCGCTCGCAGCGTCGACGGCGCCTGCCCCGCGACACACCCGGTGCTGATGACCCAAGTGCAGCTCACGGTGTGGTGGCCGGTGTTCGGCGCCGCCGCCGCCCGCGTCGAGTTGTCGAGCGGCCCGGTCGAGGGCGCCCACGGCGACTTCCTGAACGGCTGGGACCCCGACGTGCTGGCCCACGAGGTCGAGCTCTGCGTGCACGCCAAGGCCAACTGCACCGTCGGCTGAGAGCGAGCCGACCGTGCTGCATCCACGGCCTGTTACATCCGGGGTCAGACCCCAGATGTAACGGACGCCCGTTGTTACATCTGGGGTCTGACCCCGGATGTAACACGGGTGCGCCAGTCGGCCAGGAGGTCGGCGAGGGTGCGGTCGAGGGGGATCTCGGGCTCCCAGCCGGTGGCGGCGGTGAGCTTGGCGTGCGAGCCGCGCAGGACCGGCACGTCGACGGGCCGAAGCAGCTCCGGGTCGGTCTCGAAGCGCAGGGCGACGGTGGCCTGGGCGAGCAGGGCGTCGCCCAGCTCCTGCACCGCGTGATCGGCGCCGGAGCACACGTTGTACGCCTCGCCGGGCTCGCCCTGGAAGGCCAGCAGGCGGTAGGCCCGCACGACGTCGCGCACGTCGGTGTAGTCCCGCCGGGCGGTCAGGGTGCCGACCCGCAGCACCTCGCCGCCCTCGCGCTCGGCGCGCGCGATCCGGCTGGCGAGGGCGGACGCGACGAAGCGGTCGCTCTGGCCGGGCCCGAGGTGGTTGAAGGCCCGCACCCGGAGCACCGGCAGGCCGTGGCCGAGCCAGGCCTGGAGCCCGAGGTAGTCGGCGGCGACCTTCGACACCGCGTACGGGCTGGCGGGCCGGAGGGGGCTGTCCTCCGTGAGGGGCATCTCCTCGGGCGAAGCCGCGCCGTAGACGTCGGCGCTCGACACGGCCACGACCCGCTCGACGCCCCGGTCGGCGGCGGCCAGCAGCACGTTCAGCGTGCCCTCGGCGTTCGCTCGGAAGGCGGCGGCCGGTTCGCGCCACGAGCCGCCCACGTCGGCCCAGCCCGCCAGGTGGTAGACGACGTCGGGGGCCGCGGCGGCCATCTCGGCGCGCACCGCGTCCGGGTCGGTGATGTCGGCGCCGCCCCGTGACGCGTCGCTGGCCACGACATCGTCGCCTTCGGCCTCCAGGTGGGCGACGAGGTGGCGTCCGACGAAGCCGCCCGCGCCGGTGACGAGCGCCCTCACGGGCGACGGCGGGGCGCGGTGGGCATGGCGGGCGATGGTAGCGGCGCCCCCGAC
>JAAYBP010000123.1 GCA_012730075.1 Acidimicrobiales bacterium
CGGACCTTGGCGCTGAACACCGGGATCATGGCCCGCAGGCTCAGCGGGTCGGTGCCACCGATCACCCGTGGCACCTCCTCGTCGGGCGTCTCGTCGAGCAGGGCGAGCGCCCGCGACCCGCGTTCGAGCACCTCCGGTCGGGGCGGAGCGTCCTCCACCAGACCGAGCACCAGGAAGTCGGCGACCGCCTGCTCCCCGGGCGTGACGCCGCCGCCGTCCTCCATCGCCGCGATGACCGCGGCGGTGGCCTCGGGCCGGCCTACCAGAAGGTGGATCGCCGCCTCGGTCAGGCGCAGCCGCGGGTGCTCCCGGCGGATCGGGAGCGGGATCGCCTCGATCCACGGCAGCAGGGACTCCATCTCCCCCTGCTCCCACATCGTGCGGGAGTGGTCGTAGAGGAGGGGCAGCAGGTCGTCCCACGCCTCCGCGGCCACGAGGTGGTCAGCGGCCTGCCCGAGATCGCCGTGCTCGACGCACCACGCCGCGGCACGCCGCCGGATCAGCGCGGGCCGTTCGGGCGCATCGGCCAACAGGTCGAGGCGCAGCAGCTCGCGCACCAGTCGGTGGAGCCGGTAGCTGCCGGGGGAGCCGACCGGGACGACGAACACGTCGTCCTGACGAAGGTCCTCCAACAGCCGGGCGCTGTCGGTGCGCCCGGTCGCGGCGTCGCAGAGGTCGCCGCGCAGCTCCTCGAGCACCGACACGTCGAGGAGGAAGGCACGCAGATCGGGTCGGAGCCGGGCGAGCACCTCGGCCGACAGGTAGTCGACGATCGCGCGGTCACCGGGCCCGAAGCGGCTCAGGTCCGACGGGTCGGGTTCGCCGCGGAGCGACAGGGCGGCGAGCTGCACGGCGACCGGCCAGCCCTCGGTCACCTGCTGGAGGTGCTCGGCCTCGTCGACGGCGAGGGAGTGGCCGCTGAGCGAGGTGATGACCGCACCGACCTCGTCGACGGTGAAGGTGAGGTCCCGGGCCCGCAGCTCGCCGAGCCGTCCGGCGGACCGCAGCCGGGCGAGGGGGAGGTCGGGGTCGGCCCGGCAGGCGACGACCACGTGCAGGTCCGGCGGGGCCTCGACGACGAGGCGCGCCAGCTGCTCCAGGGCGCTCGTCGCCTCGATGTGGTCGACGTCCTCCAGCACCAGCACGACCGGCCGACCGGCCCGTCCGACGTGGTCGAGCAGCCGGTCGACCAGCTCGTCGCCGAGGCCGGGGCTCGGCCCGTCCCGCCGGGCGCCGGCGCCGACCCCGGGCACGACCGGTTCGAGCGCCCCCAGGAGGTGGCGGGCGACGCGCACCGGATCGCGGTCGCGAGGGTCGAGGGTCAGCCACGCGACCGGCTCGGTCGTCGCCGCCCACTGGCGCAGCAGCACCGACTTGCCGTAGCCACCGGGCGCGGTGACGAGCGTGAGGGGCTGCGACCGCACGGCCTCGTCGAGGCGCCGGTGCAGCCGCGGGCGCTCGACCGCGAAGTCGGGGGGCCGACCCGGGTCCAGCTTCGAGCGCACCAGGGTGGCCACCGGCCCATTCTCGGTGGGCGAGGGCGTCGCGTCCACCGTGTGGCCGTTCAGGGGCCGGGCAGCTCCCGCAGGGCGACCAGATCGAGCCCGACGTCGGCCAACCGGCGCAGGGTCCCCTGGAGCGAGGACTGGTCCGCGACCCAGCCGACGATGGTGGTGGCCTCGGGGGTGGTCGACACGACCTCGAAGTCGTCGACCACCCGGGCCTGGCGGGGACCGAGCGGGCCCCGCAGCACGATCTCGTAGTGCAACGGCACGTGTGGACGCTCCCTCGTGCCCGATCGGGTGGCCTGTCGCCGTGCACTGTCCTCCGGACGGCTCCGGGGGTCATCACTCGCCCGGGGTGATCCGCCACCGGATCATCCGCGCCGGGTGATGACCGGTACCGGCGGCGGGCGCAGAGTGGGCGGGCCCCACCCGACACGCGCCCTGGAGGACCGGTGACCGACAGCCAACCGCTCGGCCCCATCGACTACGTCGTCGTCGAGTTCCCCGACAGCGAGTTCGATGGTGGGCTCCTGCCGGCCCTCACCGACCTGATCGCCCGGGGGACCGTGCGGATCCTCGACCTGGCCGTGGTCGTCAAGGACTCCGACGGCGAGGTGGAGATCGTCGAGCTCGAGGACCTCGAAGACGACGACGGCCGCCTGGCGCCCTACCGGGGCCTCGCCGGGTTCCTGACCGATCTCGTCACCGAGGACGACCTCGTCGCGGTGGCCGACCTGCTCGCGCCGGACAGCTCGGCCGTCCTGCTCGTCTGGGAGAACACCTGGGCGGTCCCGTTCATCCGCGCCGTGCGCGGCTCACGGGGCGAGGTCGTATCGACCGGTCGCCTCGCCTCGTCCGACGTCCTCGCCGCCCTCGCCGACGCCGGCTGAACCACAGGAGGAACCCCCGTGCCGCTCCGTCCCCGCCGAGCCCCGATCCTGCGCACCGTCGCCCGCACCGCGGTCATCTCCGGCACGGCCACCGTCGTGTCGGGCAACGTCGCCCGCCGCCAGGCCGCCCGTCACGGCGAGGCCGCCCCGTCGCAACCGGACTGGGCCGCCCAGCAGGAGTGGGCCGCCCAGCAGGCGCCGCCGCCCGCGGCCGTCGCGCCCGCTCCGGCCGCGGCCGGCTCCGACGACCTCGTCGCGCAGCTCCGCCAGCTCGGCGAGCTGCGCGATCAGGGGATCCTCACCGAGGAGGAGTTCGCCGCTCAGAAGGCGAAGCTGCTCGGAAGCTGACATCATCCCTGTTCAGGCGGTCAATCCACCCCCTGCGCCGGCGGACCCTCGACCCCCAACCCAAGGAGACAACAACGATGTTCGCCGCATGGCAGGTCGGCCAGGTGCTGTGGTCGATCCTCTGGATCACCATCACCTTCCTCTGGATCATGCTCGTGATCCGGGTGTTCGCCGACATCTTCCGAAGCCGGGACATGGGAGGGGTGGCGAAGGTCGTCTGGCTGCTCTTCATCATCTTCCTGCCGTACCTGGGCGTGTTCGTGTACCTGATCTCGCGGGGCGACAAGATGGCCGCCCGCGACATGGAGGTCGCCCAGGCCAACGAGGCCGCCTTCCGTGCCTACGTCCGCGACGCGGCCGGCAGCGGTGGTGGCGGCGGCTCCGGTGTCGCCGACGAGCTCGAACGCCTCGCCGCCCTCCGGGCGAGCGGGACCATCGACGAGGCGGAGTTCCAGAAGCTCAAGGCCCAGATCGTCGGCTGACCGACCAGACGTCCGGCCGGGTCCGCCTCGGCCGGACGTCCCGGCCGGTCCCTCGGGGCTGATGCTGACGTTCCGACGGTTTCGGCCGGGCTGGCTGGACGGGTACGAGCGGCCCTGGCTGCGGGCCGACCTCGTCGCCGGCCTCACGGTCTGGGGCCTCGTCGTCCCCGAGGCGATCGCGTACGCCGGCATCGCCGGACTGCCCCCGGAGGCCGGCCTCTACACGGTGCTCGCCGGGCTCGTCGTCTACGGCCTGCTCGGCACCTCCCGCCAGCTCGTCGTGTCGGCGACCTCGGCGACCGCCGCGCTGATCGGCGCGACCGTCGTCGCCCTGCACCCGGCCGACGCGGCCGAGTACGGCGCGCTGGCGGCGGCGCTGGTGCTGGCGGTCGCGGTCCTGTTCGGGTTGGCCGCGGTGGCCCGGCTCGGGTTCGTCACCCAGTTCCTGTCCCGACCGGTCACCGAGGGCTTCATCATCGGGCTGGCCCTGTTCGTCGGCGTCGGCCAGCTGCCCAAGCTGCTGGGCGTCGAGGGCGGTTCGGGCAACGTCGTCGAGAAGCTGGTGCACCTGCTCGCCCGCCTCGGCGACTCCGACCCGACGACCGTCGCCGTCGGCTCCGTCGCCCTCGTCGCTCTGTTCGCGCTGCCCGCCGTCCTCCCGCGGTTGCCGACGGGGCTGATCGTCATCGGCGTCGCCATCGCCGCCAGCGCCGTCGGAGACCTGGAGCGCCGCGGCGTCGAGGTCGTCGGCGACCTGCCGGCCGGCTTGTCCGCTCCCGCCCTGCCCGACGTCGGGTGGAGCGCGCTCTGGACGCTCGTCCCGGCCGCCGCGGGCATCGTGCTGCTGGCGTTCAGCGAGGGCCTGGCGATCGCCGAGGACGCCGCCCGCCGCCACGGCGACGAGGTGGACGCCGGCCGGGAGCTGTGGGCCTACGGCGGGGCGAACGTGGTGTCGGGCCTCCTCGGCGGGCTCGTCGCCGCCGGCGGGATGTCGGCGACCGCGGTGAACGACCGGGCCGGCGCGCGGAGCCAGGCCGCGCTCCTGGTGGGCGCGGCGGCCACGGTCGTCACCCTCGTCGCCCTCACGCCGTTGTTCGGTCCGCTGCCCGAGGCGGTCCTCGGCGCCCTGATCCTCCACGCCGTCGGCCACATGCTGAAGGTCGGCCGGCTCCGCGCCGTCGGGGCGATCCACCGCTCCGAGATGTGGCTCGGTGTGCTGGCGGTCGCCGGGGTGGTGCTGATCGACGTGCTGGAGGGACTGGTGCTGGCGATGGCGACCTCGCTGATCCTGCACCTCTACCGGTCGACCCGGCCCCACCTGGCCGTACTCGGCCGCGTCCCGGTCGACGGCGGGCGGTCGACGCCGGTCCGGTACGGCGACGTCGACCGCTACGACGGCGCGGTGACGACCCCGGGTGTGCTCGTACTGCGCCTCGACGCGCCGCTCTACTACGCCAACGCCGCGACGGTCCGCGACCGGGTTCGTGAGCTGGTGCGGGAGGCCGACCCGCCGGTGAGCGCGGTCGTGCTCGACCCCGAGGTGCAGGTCGACCTCGACGTGACGTCGCTCGAGATGCTCGACGCCCTGCTCGACTGGCTGGCGGCGCGCGACGTCGAGGTGCTCGTCGTCCGGCCCCACGCGCGCACCCGCGAGCTGCTCGATCGCGCCGGGCTCACCGACCGCGTGGCGCCGGCCGCCGTCGTCGACTCGGTCGCCGAGGGGCTGGCCCGGGTGGCCGCGCTCGACGGTGGGGAAGGGGACGGCGGGGAAGCGCTCGACCGCGGGGACGCGCCTGACGGTGGGGAAGGGGCGGGACCGTCGTGAGCGACGGTCCGGCGGACACCCCCGTGCCCGCGGGGCGCCGCCCGGTGCCGGTCCAGGTGTTCGCCACCGGCGAACACGAGCCGGTCACCCGCCGTCCCACCGACGCCCTGCTCGTGATCGTCGGGCTCCTCGGCCTGGCGGTGCTCGCCGGGCTGTCGTCGGTCGCGTCGGACCTCGAGGCCGACGTCGTCGCGCTGGTCGACCGCCTGCCGGGCGTATTCGACCTGCTGTGGGGGCTGCTGCTGTGGTGGCCGATCGCCTGGGCGGCCGGCCTGCTGATGGTCGCGCTGGTGCGGCGCCGCACCCGGCTGGCGGCCGAGGTGGTGCTGGCGGTGGCGCTCGCCGCGGTCGTGGCGTCGGTCGTCGCCGCCCTGCTCGGCGACGGCGGGCGTTCGGTGGTGGCGGAGCTGACGTCCCTCGGCCGCCCGCCCTCCTACCCGCCCGGCCTCGTCGTGCTGGCCACCACGGTGATCGTCACCTGCTCGCCGCACCTGACCCGGCCCCTGCGGCACGTCGGCCGGTGGGCGCTGGGCCTCCAGTGGCCGGCGGCGGTGGCGCTGGCGATCGCCCTGCCGTCGGCGACGGTCGCGGCCGCCGCCTCCGGTCTCGTCGCCGCCGCCCTCGCCCACCTCGCCTTCGGGTCCCCGGGGGGTCGCCCGAGCGCGGCCCGCATCTCCCTGGCCCTCGACGGTCTCGGCGTGCGCGCCGAGCACCTCTCGACGGCGACGATGCCGAGCGCCGGCGTCGTGCGCTTCGAGGGCCGCGACCGCGACGGGCCCTTCAGCGTCCGGGTGTACGGCCGGGACGCCTGGGACGCCCAGCTCCTCGCGACGCTGTGGCGCCTCGCCTGGTACCGCGGCGGTACCGGTACCGGTACCACCCGGAAGACCCGGATCAGCCGGGTCGAGCTGGTCGAGCACGAGGCGTTCGTGACCCTGCTGGCCGAGCGGGCCGGGGCCGCGGTGCCGTCGGTCGTCACGGCCGGTAGCGCCGGTCGGGGCGACGCCCTCGTCGTCCTCCGGCCCGTCGGTGTGCCCCTCGTCGACCTCGGTGCGGTGTCCGACGGCGGGCGCGCGGCACCCGGAGGCCGGAGTCCGGCTCCCGACGGCCGGGTCGTCGGCGGGCCCGACGATCACGGTGTCGGCCGGGTCGACCTCGGTTCGCTCTGGCAGGAGGTGGCGCGCCTGCACCGGGCGGGCATCGTCCACGGGCGGCTCGACCTCGACGCCCTCGCCCGCCGGCCCGACGGACGCTTCGCGTTCGCCGACCTGGCGGCCGCATCGGTCACCGGGACGGCGCGGGACCGTGAGATCGACCGCGCCCAGGTGCTCGTGGTGGCGGTCCTGCTCGTCGGGGTCGACGACGCGGTCGGCGCGGCGCGGGCCCACCTCGGCGCCGACGGGATCTGCGCCCTGCTCCCGTACGTGCAGGACGCGGCGATGCCGCCGCTGGTCCGCCGGGCGCTCGACCGTCGCGAGGTCGACCTCGACGACGTGCGGGCCGGGGTGGCCGCCGCCATCGGGGTGGACGAGCAGCCGATCATCCGCCTGCGCCGGGTGACGTGGGGTTCGCTGCTCAACCTGGCGCTGCTCAGCTTCGCCGCCTACTCGATGATCGGCCTGGCCGGGGGACTCGACCTCGAGGCCCTGGTCGACGCGATGGAGGACGTGAGCTGGGCGTGGCTCCTGCTCGCGTTGCTGCTCGCCCAGCTCCCGCGGTTCCCGTCGGCGGTCAGCACGATGGGATCGCTCGCCGATCCGCTGCCGTTCGGGCCGCTCGCCGCGCTCCAGTTCGCCATCACCTACGTCAACCTCGCCCTGCCGTCGACGGCGGCGCGCGTCGCGATCAACGTGCGGTTCTTCGAACGGCTCGGCACCCCGGCGGCCCGGGCGGTGGCGGCCGGGGCGATCGACGGGGTAGCGGGCTTCGTCGTCCAGGTCGTCCTGTTCGTCGCCCTGGTCGGAGGATCGGATCTCGACCTGTCGGCGTCGCTCGACACCGACCGGCTCGACGGCCTGGCGACCGTCGCCGCGATCGTCCTCGTCGGCGTCAGTGCCCTCGGGGCAGTGGTCGCCTGCGTCCCGTCGGTGAGGAGTCGGATCGCCGGTTGGTTCGCCGATGCCCGGGCGTCGCTCGTCGTGCTGCGGTCGCCGGAGAAGCTGCTCCAGCTCTTCGGCGGGAACCTGCTCGGCCAGGTGCTGTTCGCGGTCGCCCTGGCGACGACGCTGCGGGCGTTCGGCGTCGAGGTCTCGCTCACCGAGCTCCTTCTGATCAACACCGTCGTGTCCCTGTTCGCCGGTCTGCTGCCGGTGCCCGGCGGGATCGGGGTGACCGAGGCGGGCCTGACCCTCGGCCTGACGCGGGTGGGCGTCGACCCGGAGGTCGCGTTCGCCGCCGCCCTGATGTACCGGATGGCCAGCTTCTACCTGCCGCCGATCTGGGGCTGGTTCTGCTACCGCTGGCTCGTCCGGGAGCGCTACCTCTGACGCGCACCCGAGGTGGCCCGGGTGGGTACCCCCGCTCCTCGCCGGACGCGGCCCGCAAGGACGCTCCGCCTACGGGGTGACCCGGACCGGACGTCCGCGGTCGCGCACAGTCCGCCTACGGGGCGACCCGGTCGAGGAACGCGATCGTCGCGTCGCGGAACGTGGCGCGGCTCTCGACGCCGTCGTGGATCAGGTGGCCGGCGCCGTCGACGGTGAGCACCTCCAGTTCCGGCGACAGCCCGGCGACGTGGTCGACCGCGGCCGGTCGGGCGGCGGTGTCGGGCAGCGTCGGGTCGCCGGCGAACAACAGCCCCGGCACCGCGAACGGCCGGTCGGGATGGGTCCACGGGGGCATGGCGCCCGCCAGCACCGGGTCGAGCACGGTCGCGTCGACGTCGATCAGCGCGGCGGCCAGCGCCTCGAGGGCGTCGGGGTGCAGCGCCTCGGCGAAGGTGGACCGGCGGGTCGGGTCGGGCGCGGGACCGAGCACGCCGACGAGGGTCGCCACGTCGAGGCCGGCCTCCTGGAGCTGGGGGATCGACTGCCGCATGAGGCGGAAGCCGTCGAGCAGCGTGTTGCCCGACAGGGGGGAGGCCTCGTCCGGGCGGCCGGCGTACAGCGGCGGGTCCTCCATCACGGCGGCGACGACCAGATCGGGGTGGTGCTGGGTGAGCACCGCGGTGGTGAGCCCGCCGAGGGAGTGGCCCACCACGATCGCCGGACCGCCGGCGACGCGCTCGAGCGCGGTGACCGCGTCGGACACGTAGCCGTCGGGGTCGTAGGCGTCGGGCGCCCGGTCGGAACGGCCGTGCCCCCGGAAGTCGAGGCGGAGCACCCGGAACCGTTCGGACAGCTCCGGCACGAACCAGCCCCAGGTCGCCGACGACGACGTGATGCCGTGCAGCATCAGCAGGGGCGGCGCGTCGTCGTCCCCGTCGATCGCCACGTGCAGGTCGAGCTCACCGTTGCGCACCATCACGCCCCGGACCGTACCGGCCGGTCGTAACACCTGGGGTCGGAGGAAAACCGTTACCCACGGCGGACGCCGGGACGACCACCCCGCCGGGCGGGGTACCGTCGCCGCCGTCGACGCCTGATCACGAGGAGGCCCGCCGGTGGGCGAGACCGAGGACGACCTGCTGGCCGAGCGCCGGGTGCGGTGGGCCGAGAACGACGTCCTGCACGTCGACGATGCCGCGTTCCACGTCCGGTTCGGCGGGGAGATCCCGCCCCGCGAGCTGCTGTCGCTGCCGCACGTGACCAAGCCGCGGCGGATGGTCGAGGCCTACCTCGACCTCCTGGCCCGGCTCCGACCGCGGCCGCGGCGCATCGTCGAGCTGGGCATCTACGAGGGGGGGAGCACCGCCCTGCTCGCCCACCTGTTGCGCCCCGACCGGATCGTCGCCGTCGACCTGGCCGCCGATCGGGCCGACGCGCTCGACCGCTTCTCGGCGGACCACGGCTACGACGACGTCGTCCGCGCGCACTACGGCGTCGATCAGGCCGATCGTCCCGCGCTGGAGCGGATACTCGACGAGGACCTGGGCGACGCCGCGCCCGACCTGATCATCGACGACGCCTCGCACCTGCTCGCCGAGACCCGGGCGTCGTTCGAGGTCCTGTTCCCCCGTCTCGCACCGGGCGGCCACTACATCATCGAGGACTGGGCGTGGGGCCTGTACCTGTTCGCCCGCCCGCCCACCAGCCCCAGCCCGGCGGTGGTCCTGTTCGAGATGCTCCTCGCCCTGCCGTACCAGCACACCCACGTCGCCGAGATGACCGTGACGATGGATCTGGCGATCATCCGCAAGGCCGACGAACCGTGCTCCCCCGATCCGATCCGCATGGACGACGCCTACGCGCCCTACGCCCGCCGCATGGTCGAGGCCGCCGAGGCCGCCGCCGCCCCCTGACGACGGTCGAAACCACACGAGGTGCCTGGCACCTCGTGTGGTTCCGCGTGGTCGGGGTGGCGGGATTTGAACCCACGACCTCTTCGTCCCGAACGAAGCGCGCTGCCAAGCTGCGCCACACCCCGTGAGGGGGCGACCCTACCCCTGGGCCCAGGCTCGCTCCAACGCGGATGCGGCCGGCGGGCGGTGGCTCAGGCGGGGACGACCTCGCCGTCGTGCCACTCGTCGCCGGCGAGCAGCGCGGCGGTGGCCCGGCGGAGGCGGAACGGGTCGAGCGGCTTGGTGATCCAGCCGTCGGCGGCCGAGCGGCGGGCGAGGAACGTGTCGTGCGGCCGGTCGAGCAGCATCAGGATGGCGGTGGGCTCCAGGCGGCCGGCGCCCTCCTCCAGGCGCAGTGCCATCGCGGTGGCCATGCCGCCCATGTTGCCGATCTGGAGGTCGAGGATCACCAGGTCCGGTTCGAGTTCGGCGGTCAGCGCGGGGACCTCCTCGCCGGTGCGCACGCGGAGCACCTCGGTGTCGTCGTCGTCGAGGGCGGCCTCGACCTCGTCGGCGATCCAGTCGGCGTCGGTGGCGAGCAGCACGGTGCGCACGGCGGCGACGATAGTGCCGTCCCCCCGGTGGCGGACACTCCGCCGGCCGCCGCGTCGGACCCCGACGACCGCCGCGCCGGACCTCGGCGGTGGCCCGCCCAGCGTGACGGCACGGCGCCGCGGTCCGGCACCGAGCGTCGGGCCGGGCGGACCGGGCGCGGTCCTCGGATACTGTGATCCGGCGGTCGGACCCGGGCGGACGCGGGTCGGCCGGCCCCGCAGTCTCCCCAGGAGCAGCCCCCGTGCTCGAGATCGAGGTCGACACCACCGACGGCTACACCCTCTGCCGCCCGGTAGGGGAGCTCGACGCCTACACGGTCAGCGACTTCCGGGAGGCCCTCGGGCAGGTGGCCACCGCGCCGCGCCTGCTGATCGACCTGTCGAACGTCCCGTTCATGGACTCCGCCGGGCTCGGCGCCCTGATCGGCGGCATCCGGCGCACCCGGGAGTCCGGTGGCGACGTCGCGGTGGCCTGCGGGCGTCCGACCCTCACCCGGCTGCTCCACACCACCGGTTTCGACCGCATCGTCCCCGTCGAGGAGACCGTCGAGGCCGCCGCGGCGATCCTCACCGCCCCTCCCGACGCCTGACCGGGGGTCGCCCGAGGTGCGGGTCGCCCTTCTCCGCGCGTGAGCGGTCGGATCTGTCCGCTGGCTGGGTCAGAACGGGGGTCGCCCGAGGTCAACCGGCGCGGATGCCGGTTCGGCTCAGGGGAACAGGTGGGTGGCGATCTCGGTCAGGCCGTCGAGGTCGTGGACGTCGGATCCGAGCAGCGGCACCCGGGCGATCGGTGCGGGCGCGACCTGCTCGGCCAGGCCGCTCAGGTGCTCCTCCTCGCGGGCCGCGATCAGGGCGAAGTCGGCCAGGTTCCGGTAGAGGCCGCCGAGGTCGGTGCCGGCGAGGGTGTCGGCCCGGGCCCGGGCGGCCTCGGGCAGCTGGTCGGTGAACCGGGGGTGCACCCGGTTGACGACCAGGGCGGCCACCGGGATGTCGGCCCGGGCCAGGCGCTCGGCGAAGAAGCGGGCCTC
>JAAYBP010000124.1 GCA_012730075.1 Acidimicrobiales bacterium
ACCCGGCCTCCCGAACCCGGTTCCGACGCGCGAGGCTCGGCGGCGTGAAGACGATCTTCGCCCTCCTGCTCGGCGGCGCGGCCGGCGCGCTCGTCGCCCGTCGCCTGGCCGGTCCGTCCCCGGCGGCCCGGCCCGCCGGGACCGCCCGTGCCGTGGCGGCCGGTCCCGATCGGGTGACGGTCGACGTGAGCGGCCTCGACCCCCGCCCCTGAGCCGCGCGGGAGAAGGTGTCCGACGCCGAGCGCGCGTCGGGCGCGGTCAGGCGCCGTCGAGCCAGGCCTCGGAGCGCTCCAGCAGCCAGCGGCTGACGTCCATCGCCCGGTCGAGCTCGGTGCAGAGCAGCTCCCGCTCGCCGACGTAGACCTCGGTGAGCGACACCTCGACCCGACCGACGATGCCGATGCTGCGGTCGGGGGCGTCGGTGACGGTGGCGAAGGAATCGATCGCCGACACCTCGAGGGGAAGCTCGGTGCCGCCGACGCCGGCCAGCTCGGTGGCCAGCACCAGCAGGTCGGGCGAGTGGGGGAGCGGCGGCAACGACCACGAGAAGTGGAGCTGGAACTGGTGGAGGTCGGGCGGGTCGGCCCCCTCGTCGAGCTCGAGGACGAGGTCCTCGAAGCTGAGCAGGACGCGGGGATCGACCTCGAGGGCGAGGTGGATGTCGAGCGGCCCGCCGCAGGCCTCCTCCGGGTGGAGGTCGACCTCCCACGCCTGGCGGAGGGAGTACGTCTCGACGAAGTGGCGCTCGTCGTGCACGTGGAAGCCGTGCGTTATCGCGTGTTCCTTCTGCTCGGCCACGAAGCCGGCGACATCGATGACGGCCACTCGTCTCCTTCCGACGGCGTCCCCAGCCTGCCACGTCACCGCGCGGGTCCGGCAAGGGCGCTCGACGGCGGCGCTACCGTCGGCGGTGGTGGACGACGACGACCTCCTCGCCGCGCTCGGGGCGGCCTCCGACGCCATCCGGCGCGCCCTGGAGGCCACCTCCGACTGGGGGACCACCGGCGGCGTCCCGGGCCAGCACCACAGCGACCTGGCGGCCGACGCGGCCGCGGTCGAGGTCCTCGACGGCGCGGGCCTCGCCGTGTTCAGCGAGGAGAGCGGGTGGACGGCTCGCGGGCGTGACGTGTGGGTCGTGGTCGATCCCCTCGACGGCAGCACCAACGCGGCGCGGGGCGTCTCGTGGTGGGCCACCAGCCTGTGCGCCGTCGACGCCGCCGGCCCGCGCGCCGCGCTGGTCGACGACCTCGTCCACCACGTGCGCACCACCGCGATCCGGGGCGGGGGATCGCATCGCGACGGCCGGGCGCTCCGCCCGAGCGGCTGCTCCGAGGTCGGTCGGGCCATCGTCGGCCTCAACGGGCTGCCCGCCCGCCACCTCGGTTGGGCCCAGTGCCGCGCGCTCGGCGCGGCGGCGCTCGACCTCACCGCGGTCGCCGCCGGCCACCTCGACGGCTTCGTCGACTGCAGCCTCGAAGGCCTGGCCCCCTGGGACTACCTCGCGGCGCTCCTGATCTGCCGGGAGGCGGGCGCCGAGGTGATAGGCCTCGACGACGACCGCCCGCTCCACGACCTGTCCGAGCCGGTGCGCCGGCCGGTCGTCGCCGGCGCGACCCGGGAACTGGCCGAGGCGCTGCGCGACCGGTACCGGTCGGTCGGGCCGCTCCCGTTCGCCGACGGCCTCGCCTGACGACGCCGACGCCCACCCCCGTCGCGAGGGCTCGACGAGCCACGGTCGACGGTGCGGGGCGGTCGGGCCGGGGCTCCGTAGGCTGGCCCGATGCACGCCGGGCTGCACCGCGCCCTGCTCCGCACGTTCGCCCGCCTTCCGGTCGGGGTGCGGCGGCGCCTGGTCCGCACCATCGCGCCCTCCTACACGGTCGGAGCGATGTGCTTCGTGGAGCGCTCCGACGGCGCCCTCCTGCTGGTCCGCCACTCGTACCGGCGCCGATGGGGGGTGCCCGGCGGGCTGCTCGAGCGCGGCGAGGAGCCGGCGGTCGGCGCGGTGCGGGAGGCGGCGGAGGAGACCGGCGTCGCCGTCGTGCTCGTCGGTGAGCCCACCCCGGTCGTCGAGCCGGTCCCACAGCGGATCGACCTGGTGTTCCGCGGCCGCCTCGCGGCCGACTGCCCGCCGGAGGCCGCCCGCCCGTGCAGCGCGGAGATCGAGGAGGTCGGCTGGTTCGCCCCCGGCGAGCTACCCGAGCTCCAGCACGAGACCGCCCAGGCGATGGTGGCCCTCGCCCGGCGCCGCAGCGACGTCGACCCCGCCGGGTCGGGGTTCGACGGCGACGCGGTGGGCGGCGACCGGTAGCGTCTCCCCCCTCCGGTCCCGCGGTGTCCGGGGGCGTAGCTCAGTTGGTCAGAGCGTCCGGCTTACACCCGGAAGGTCGTCGGTTCGATTCCGGCCGCCCCCACCATCGCGCCGTCCGCCGGTCGCGGCACCGGGTGGCTTCAGGGCAGGGCGTCGTCAGCGCAGGGTGTCGTCAGCGCAGGGCGTCGGCGACCTCGACCCGGAAGCGGTCGAGGCGCTCGATCCGGCGCTCGACGGGATCGTCGCGCCAGTCCGGGACGATCAGCTCGTCGAGCCCCGCCTCGACGTACTCGCCGAGCCGGTCGAGGATCTCGGTGGCGGTCCCGGCGAGCACCGGGCGACCCGCGGCGGAGGCCCGCGCCCGCTCGGCGGCGGCCGGCTCGTCGACGAGGTGGACGAACGCCTGGGTCGAGCGGCGGATCGTGGCCGGGTCGCGGCCGGCCTCCTCGGCGTGGCGGACGAGGATCTCCGAGCGCTCGCGGAACTGCTCGATCGTGGCCCACGAGTTCCACTCGTCGGCGTGACGGGCGGCGGTGCGCAGCCCCCGGAGCGGACCCTTGGCCCCCACGAGGATCGGGACCCGGCCCGGCGGCGGGGCCGGTTCGCAGGGCGCGTCGGTGAGCCGGTAGTGGCGGCCGTCGAGGTCGACGCGGGGCTCGTGGAGGAGGGCGCGGATGGCGCGGCACGCCTCGTCGAAGCGGTCCATGCGCTCGCCGACGGGCGGGAGGTCGATGCCGTAGGCGCGGTGCTCGTTCACCTGCCAGCCGGCGCCGAGGCCGAGCACGAAGCGCCCGCCGGAGACCTGGTCGAGCGTGACCGCGCTCTTGGCGACGACCGCCGGGTGCCGATAGGTGTTGCCGAGCACGAGCGGACCGAGGCGGATCCGCCCCGTGCGCCCCGCCAGGGCCGCCAGCAGGGTCAGCGCCTCGAGGACGGGCGCGTCGTCGGCGGCGCCGTCGGGCGTGTCGGACATGAAGTGGTCGACGACGTAGGCGCCGTCCCATCCGGTCCGGTCGCAGTGGGCGACGACGGCCGCGGTGGCCTCGAACGGGGCGGTGGGGGAGGGCCAGACGGCGATGCGCACGGTCAGCAGGCCGCCGCGGTGGACAGCGCGATCCGGACCATGTCGTCGAAGGTCGTCTGGCGCTCGGCGGGGGAGAGGTGCTCGTCGGTGACGAGGTGGTCGGACACGGTCAGCAGGGTGAGGGCCCGCACGCCGCGCTCGGCGGCGACGCCGTAGAGCCCGGCGGCCTCCATCTCGACCGCGAGGCAACCGAGGGCACCCGCCGCCTCGTTGACGGTGGGGTCGGGGGCGTAGAAGAGGTCGGAGCTGAAGACAGGGCCCACGCGCACGGGGACGTCGAGGTCCTCCGCGGCGTCGACCGCCAGGCGGGCCAGCTCGAAGTCGGCCACCGCGGCGAGGTCGTGACCCCGGAACCGGATGCGGTTGACCGCCGAGTCGGTCGACGCCGCGAGGGCGACCACGACGCTGCGCAGGGGCAGGTCGTCGCGCAGGGACCCGCAGGATCCGATGCGGATCAGCACCTCGACCCCGTAGTGGTCGACCAGCTCGGTCGCGTAGATCGAGCACGAGGGGATGCCCATGCCGTGGGCCATGACCGACACCGGCCGCCCGGCGTGGGTGCCGGTGAAGCCCTCCATGCTGCGCACGTCGGTGACGAGCCGGGCGTCGTCCAGGTGGGTCTCGGCGATGTGGCGGGCGCGGCGGGGGTCGCCGGGCATCAGGCACACCGGGGCGAAGTCGCCCGGGGCGGCGGCGATGTGGGGCGTGGGCACGGCGTCGTCCTCCTGGCCGGGGCGGGCCGACCGTAGCGGTCATCCGCCGGCGGCGGAGCCGGCCGGCGTGCCGCCCGCCCGGGGTTCGTGGCGTAGGGCGGGCAGGAGCCCTCCGGCGCCGAGCGACTCGAGCGCCCGCATCTCGACCAGGTCGACGACGACGGCGTCGTCGGGCTCGCGGGAGCAGATGAACGTGACGACGCAGTCGTCGCACGCCGCGCTGTGCTGGAGGGCGCAGTCGGCGCAGTCGATGCGGAGGGGGTCGGGCGAGGGGGTCACGGCAGCTCCCGGTGGTTCGGTCGACGATCGGGTCCGGGGCCATCATGAAGAGGGGGTGTGACACCGACGTCCGTCGGGCGCCCCTCGAAGCTGTCTCCATGGCCCTCGCGACCACCTCCGACCCCACCGCCGTCCGCCGGCGCGCCCTGGACGCGGGCCGCGCCGCGGGTCTCGACGCGGCCGGTGTCACCGGGGCCGACGCCTTCCCCGAGGTCGCCCGGGTCCTGCTGGAGCGGCGCGAGCGCGGGTTGGCGGCGGGGATGCAGTTCACCTACCGCAACCCGGCCCGGTCGACCGACCCGCGGGCCACGCTGCCGTCGGCCCGCGCGCTGGTCGCGGGCGCCCTCGGCTACGGCGGGCCGGCCCCCGAACGGCCGCCCCACGGCGTGCACGGTCGGGTCGCCCGCTACGCGCGCGGCGACCACTACGAGCGCCTCGGCGAGGCGCTGGAGGCGGTCGCCGGTTCGCTGCGGTCCGACGGGTGGCGCGCGGTGGTCGTCGCCGACCAGAACCACCTGGTCGACCGGGCCGTCGCCCACCGCGCCGGCCTCGGCTTCTACGGCAAGAGCAGCCTCCTCCTGCTGCCGGGCGCCGGCAGCTGGTTCGTCCTGGGGGCGGTCCTGACCGACGCCCCCCTGGCCCCCACCGCCGCGGAGCCGGTGCCCGACGGTTGTGGGCCGTGCCGCCGGTGCCTGGCCGCCTGCCCGACCGGGGCCATCGTCGAGCCCGGGGTGGTCGATGCCCGTCGTTGCCTCGCCTGGCTGGTGCAGGCCCCCGGCGAGGTGCCGCGCGAGCACCGGGTCGCCCTCGGCGACCGCATCTACGGCTGTGACGAGTGCCAGGACGCCTGCCCTCCGTCGCGGGTGACCCTCCACCCTCGACCTCGACCCGACGTCGAGGGTGCCGGTACGGGATCGGGGGCGTGGGTCGACCTGCTCGACCTGCTCTCCGCCGACGACGAGACGCTGCTGGCCCGCCACGGACGGTGGTACCTGGCCGGTCGCGATCCCCGGTGGCTGCGCCGCAACGCCCTGGTCGCCCTGGGCAACGTCGGCGACGGGCGCGACCCGGCGGTCGCCTCCGCCCTCCGCACCGTCCTCGACGGCGACGACGACCTGCTGGCCGCCCAC
Organism: Acidimicrobiales bacterium; assembly: GCA_012730075.1. Classification (GTDB taxonomy): domain Bacteria; phylum Actinomycetota; class Acidimicrobiia; order Acidimicrobiales; family Iamiaceae; genus Iamia. The sequence continues at coordinate 5,518 of JAAYBP010000124.1, forward strand.
GCGGCCTGGGCGGCGCGGCGCCTCGGCCGGGACGACCTGCTCGAGGGCCGCACGTCCGCCGGACCCGCCACCGCGGACGAGCTGGCCGCGCCCGCCCCGCCGCCCGCCCCGGGGGCGGTCCGGTGAGGCACCTGCTGGTCACCAACGACTTCCCACCCAAGGACGGCGGCATCCAGCAGTACCTGTGGGAGCTGTGGCGACGCCTCCCCGCGGAGGACGTCACCGTCCTGACCACCCCCCACCCCGAGGCCGCCGCGTGGGACGCGACCCAACCGTTCCGGATCGAGCGCATCGGTCGGCCGGTGATGCTGCCGACGCGGGCCCTGGCGCGCCGCATCGACGCCCTCGCCGACGAGGTCGACGCCGGCCTCGTGCTGCTCGACCCCGCCCTGCCGGTCGGGCACCTCGGCCCCGACCTGGCCCGTCCCTACGGGGTCGTGGTCCACGGCGCGGAGGTGACCGTCCCCGGCCGCACCCCGCTCACCCGCCGGATGCTGGCGCGGGTCCTCGTCGGCGCCGAGCTGGTCGTCGCGGCCGGCGGGTACCCGGCCGACGAGGCCGAGCGGGCGGCCGGGCGGGGTCTGCCGGTCGTCGTCGTGCCCCCCGGGGTCGACACCGAGCGGTTCCGGCCGCCGACGCCCGAGGAGCGAGCCGCGACCCGGGCCCGTCTCGGCGTCGCGGACGACGAGGAAATGGTCCTGTCGATCAGCCGCCTCGTGCCGCGCAAGGGGATGGACGTGCTGATCGATGCCGCCGCCCGGCTGGCGCCGACGCGCCCCCGGCTGCGGGTCCTGATCGGGGGCGGCGGCCGCGACGAACGTCGTCTCGCCGCCCGCATCCGGCGTCGGGGAGCGCCGGTCGAGCTGATCGGACGTTTCGCCGAGGAGCAGAAGGCTTCGCTGTACGGCGCGGCCGACGTCTTCGCGATGCTGTGCCGCGACCGGTGGCTCGGCCTGGAGCAGGAGGGCTTCGGGATCGTCTTCCTCGAGGCGGCCGCGTGCGGGGTCGCCCAGGTCGCCGGGCGCAGCGGGGGCGCCGCCGAGGCGGTGGCCGACGGCGAGACCGGCACCGTCGTCGACGATCCGACCGACGCGGCGGCGGTCGCGTCGGCGATCGACGGGCTGCTGGCCGACGACGCTCACCGGCACGCGGTGGGGGCGGCGGCCCGGGCCCGCGCCGAGTCCGGGTTCGGCTACGACCTCCTCGCCGCGCGCCTGGCCCGCGCCCTCGCTGACCTGGGGCGTTGACCCGGCCCTCCGATCGGGTGGCGGAGGTGGATCCGGCCGGACGGAGGGTCGTTACGTTGCGTGCGGATCCTTGATCGGTCAGCACGCAGCGTGGTACGCTGGGCCTGTTCGCCACGCAGAGTCACGGGTCATCACCCGGGCGTGACGCACCGTAGGGAGCGGAGGGAAGGATGAACCGCACCATGGGGGAGATCACGAAGGCGACGCGGCCGCCGTCGAACCGCATGATCGCGGGTCGGGTCCTCGCCGGCCTGCTCCTGCTGCTCACCGGCATCGGGGCCGTCGTCGCGCTGCCCGCCGGTGGCACCGAGGGCTGGCCGCAGGAGACGCTGGTCGAGGGCCTGCCGGCGAACAACACCCCCCACGCGACCGACGGCGAGGTCCGCAGCATCGCGGTGGCGGGCGACACCGTCGTCATCGGCGGCAGCTTCACCTCGGCCACCGACCCGGACCGCACGACGGTCGTCGATCAGCCGTACCTGCTGGCGTTCGATCGCAACACGGGCGTCATCCGCCGCAACTTCCTCCCCCAGCTCGACCGCGAGGTGTTCAAGGTCATCGCCGCGCCCGACGGCCAGTCGGTGTACGTGGGCGGCCGCTTCAGCTCGGTCAACGGCGTGACGTCGCTCAAGGTCGCCCGCATCCGCCTCTCCGACGGTGCCCGGCTGCCGTTCCAGTCGGGCATCGACGCCCTCGTCACCGAGATGGCCCT
>JAAYBP010000002.1 GCA_012730075.1 Acidimicrobiales bacterium
CGATCGTGGCTCAGGGGAAGACGGTCTCCCAGTCGACGGCCATGCTGACCGTCAACCACCCGGACCGGGTGGCGACATCGGTGATCGGTTCGTCCTCGACGAACGTGCCGGCCTCGCTGCGGTAGGCGAACTCCCGCTCGTCGTCGTCGTGGTCGACGAGCAGGGCGAGCGTCGGGCCGTCGGCGGCCGCCGCCCACTCGAGCATCTCCCGGTCGCCGGCCGAGTTGCCCGCGGCGAGGATCGGCCGCCGACCGAGCTGGGTCTGGATGTTGGTCACCTTGGCGGCGCCCTCGTTGGCCTCGCCGATCACCGTCGCCGTCCGCCGTAGGGCTCCGCCCTCGACACCGTCGTCGCGCGTGTAGCCGACGAGCGTGCCGACCACGAGCTCCGGCGCGACTCCGTACAGCTCGTGGCTGACCGCCCGGACGAACTCGGTGCCGCCGCCGGTCACCACCGCGACGGTGAAGTCGCGGCGGCGCAGCTCGTCGATCAGCTCGACCATCGGTCGGTAGACAGCGGTGCGCCGGGGTCGGTCGAGCGTCGGATGCGTCGCCGTGGCCATGAAGGCTGCGACCCGTGCCGAGAACTCCTCGGGCGTGAGCCCCTCGAACAGGCCGGCGAGGGCGAGGGCGATGCGCACCATCCCGATGTCGGCGACCGCCTGGGAGTCGCCGCTCAGGACGGCCGCGAGCTCCGGTCGCTCGCCGACCGAGGGGTCATCGGCGGCGCGGCGGTGCAGCTCGGTCAGGAAGAAGTCGAGCTGCGTGTACGACGGCCGCTCGCACCACAGGGTGCCGTCGTTGTCGAACACGGCGAAGCGCCGCTCGATCGGCACCGTGGCGACGTCGTCGAGGAAGGCGACGAGCCGGTCGCGAGACGGCCCTGGTCGCCACGAGGGCAGGATCGGTGCGGCGGTCATGTCGCCTCCCACGCGCACCGGAAGCCGATGTGGCTCATGCCGGTGTCGATCGCCTGCGGTCGACGGGCGGCGGGTCGGTAGCGCCGGCAGTAGGTGTCGGCGCACAGGTGGGAGCCGCCCTTCACGACCTTGCGCGGGACGCGGAACTGCGGCTGGGCCCGGTCGTGGCTCGCCGCCTTCTCGCCTCCGCGCGGGTTGCGCGGCGCGCAGCAGGGACCCGTGGGGTCGGGGTGGCGCTCCGACCACCAGTCGTCGGTCCACTCCCAGACGTTGCCGGCCATGTCGCGGAGGCCGAAGCCGTTGGCGGGGAACGATCCGACCGGCGAGGTGCGGTCCCAGCCGGACTCGCCGGTCCACCGCCACGGGAAGTCGGGTCCGTCCCAGACGTTCGCCATGATCCGCCCGCCGGGCCGCAGCTCGTCTCCCCACGTGTAGGCGGCGCCGTCGAGCCCGCCGCGGGCGGCGATCTCCCACTGGGCCTCGGTCGGCAGCGCCGCGCCCGCCCACGCGGCGTAGGCGGCGGCGTCCTCGTGGGCGACGTGCACGACGGGGTGGTCGAGGCGGTCGACGACCGACGAGCCCGGTCCCTCCGGGCACCGCCACGACGCGCCGGGCTGCCATCGCCACCACTGGCTGAGGTGGCGCAGGTCGACCGGTCCGGGCGTGGGCGTGAACACCATCGAGCCGGGCTCCAGGTTGTCGGCGGGAGCGCCGGGGAAGTCGGCCGGGTCGAGGGGCCGCTCGGCGACCGTGACGTACCCGGTCGTGTCGACGAAGGAGGCGAAGCGCCGGTTGGTCACCGGCGTCACGTCGATCGCGAACGCGTCGACCGAGACGGGGTGCGCCGGAGCCTCCTCGGGCTCGTGGCAGTCGGAGCCCATGGTGAACGTCGCGGCGTCCACGGTGACCGTCCCGTCGAGGTCAGGCGCTCTGGACACCGGCCCGGAGCTTCGCCATCACCTGGTCGACGCTGAACGACGCGGGGGCCTGGCGGGGCGGGAAGTCGGCGAGCGTCTGGATCATCTGCGCCACGTACGCCTGGGCGGGCACGAGCAGGAACACCCGGTCGAGCAGCCAGTCGAAGTACGTGTTCGACGTGACGTCGGCCCGCTCGTAGGGGTCGGTTCGGAGGTTGAACAGCTTCGGCACCCGCAGCTCGGTGAACGGCTCGGCCCAGATCTGGAGGGTGCCGGTGGCCCGCTGCTCGAGGAACACGATCTTCCAGTTGTCGTAGCGGATCGCGGTGAGGTCGCCGTCGTCGGACACGTAGAAGAAGTGGCGGCGCGGGCTCTCGTCCGCCTCGCCCGTCAGGTACGGGAGCTGGTCGTGACCGTCGAGGTGGACCCGGTAGGTGCTGCCGGCCAGGTCGGCCCCCGCGCGCAGGCGCTCGGCGATGTCGGGGGCACCGGCGGCGGACAGGAACGTCACAAACCAGTCGTTGTGGCTGACGAGCCCGTTCAGCACGGTGCCCGCCGCGATCCGACCCGGCCAGCGCACCACGGCCGGCACCCGGTAGGCGCCCTCCCAGTTCGAGTTCTTCTCGCTTCGGAACGGGGTCATCCCCGCGTCGGGCCAGGTGTTCATGTGCGGCCCGTTGTCGGTCGAGTACACGACGATCGTGTCCTCGGCGAGGCCCATCTCGTCGAGCGCGGCGAGCAGGTCACCGACGATCTCGTCGTGGCCGACCATGGCGTCGTGGTACTCCGACTGCCACCGCCCGGCGCGGCCGCGCTGGTCGTCGGGTACGTGGGTGCGCAGGTGCATGTGGGTCGCGTTGAACCACGCGAAGAACGGCGTGTCGGCCTCCTGCTGGCGGCGCATGAAGTCGACCGCCGCGTCGCGGAACTCCTCGTCGCAGGTCTCCATCCGCTTCTTGGTGAGCGGTCCGGTGTCCTCGATCCGCTGGGTGCCGTCGGCGTTCGCCCACGAGCGGATCACGCCGCGCGGACCGAAGTTCTGGTGGAAGTCGGGGAAGTCCTCGGGGCTCGGGTAGTCGGGGTGCTCCGGTTCCTCCTCGGCGTTGAGGTGGTACAGGTTGCCGAAGAACTCGTCGAAGCCGTGGGCGGTGGGCAGGAACTCGTCGCGGTCGCCGAGGTGGTTCTTGCCGAACTGCCCGGTGGCGTACCCCTGCTCCTTGAGGGCGGTGGCGATCGTCGGGTCCTCGGCCCGGAGCCCGATGTCGGCGCCGGGCATGCCGACCTTGGTGAGGCCGGTGCGGTACGGGTTCTGGCCGGTGATGAACGCGGCCCGCCCCGCGGTGCAGCTCTGCTCGCCGTAGTAGTCGGTGAACCGGACGCCCTCGGCGGCGATGCGGTCGATGTTGGGCGTGCGGTAGCCCATCAGGCCGTCGGAGTAGCAGCTCAGGTTCGACTGACCGATGTCATCGCCCCAGATGACGAGGATGTTGGGTCGCTTGCTCATCGGTCCTCCAACGGGTCCGCTCGCGCGTCCGCGCCGGGCCTCGGCGCTGTCGGCGACGGTACGGACGGAGGCGTGAGGGGTCGTCACCCCGCGGGGGTGAACCCGGAGGAGCGGTCAACCGAGGAGGTGCAGGTCGCGGGCGTGGCGGACGGCCTCGTCGCGGTCGGTGGCGCCGAGCTTCTGGTAGATGTGCTTCAGGTGGGTCTTGACCGTGTTGGTCGAGACGAACAGCTCGGCGGCGATGTCGGCGTTGGTCATGCGCGTCGGGAGGAGCTGGAGCACCTCCACCTCGCGGGCGCTCAGTGGGTCGGCCAGGTCGACGCGCCGACCGCCCGCCCGGGCGACGGCCGCGACCACCGCGGCGGCGTGGCCCGAGGGCCGCCCCGCACCGAGGTCGGCCAGGAGCGCCGTCACCGCCGGCCCACCCAGCACGTACGGGCCGACGAGGCGGGCCGGCGCGGTGGACGCCAGCAGGGCCTCGACGCGACGGCGGGCGTCGGCGACCGAGCCCACGGCCCGTTCGACGAGGGCCTCGGCCAGCGCCCGCTCGAACGCGCCCAGCGGGTCGATCTTCGTCGGCCACTCGTCGAGCAGCCGCCGGGCGCGCCCCGGGTCGCTGTCCGCCACCGCGAGGCCGACCCGCACCAGGGCCAGCTCGGCGGTGACCGGCGGTCGGGTCGGGGCCGGCGTCTCGGGGTCACCGGTGCCGAGCGCCCGCCGGGCGAGGAGCTCGACCGCTCGGTGTCGATCGTCGACGAACGGCGCCGGTGGGACCGCCGTGAGGGCCGAGCCGCGGGCGAGGTGCGCGAGGGCGTCGTCGGGCCGCCCGGCCGCCAGGTCGACGAGGGCCCGCTCGACGACCGCGAGCCCGGCGAGCGGCCACCGGCCCCACCGCGTCGTGTGGGCGATGGCGGCGTCCAGCCGTTCGACGGCGAGGTCGAGCTCGCCCCGCTCGCGGTGCACGATCGCCAGCGCGACCTCGGCGGTCGCCGGCGCCGGGCTCCGCACGCCGAGCTGGTGCTCGGCCAGCTCGATCGACCGCCGGGCGGACGCCTCCGCCCCCGGCAGGTGGGCGACCGCCTCGACCAGGCCGAGCGTGCCGTGCCCGTGGACCTGGAAGATCGGCGCGGCCTCGATCGGCATGTCGGCGCCCTGTCGCGCGGAATCGAGCGTCCCCTCGGCACCGAGGAGCAG
>JAAYBP010000125.1 GCA_012730075.1 Acidimicrobiales bacterium
ACACGAGGAGACCGATGCCCGAGGACCGCAGGCGCGACGATTCCCGACCCGGCGATCCGGCGGAAGGGGTGCGGATCATCGGGGCGGAGGAGGCGGCCGAGGCGATCGAGCGCGGCGACGTGGCCTCCCGCCGTGGTGGCGACATCCCGCGCTACGGCGACCGTCCGGCCCGCCCACCGGCGGGACCCAAGCCGGCCCTCCGGTTCCCGCTCGACCCCGGTTCCGACGTGCCCGACGCGTCGCTCCGGCCGGCGAAGGGCACCCGCTTCGACCCGCAGCCCGAGCCGGCGTGGGACGACCCGCAGCCGATCGACGAGGACGAGGGCGATCCGTGGCCCGCCGACACCACCTGGGGTGACGTGGGCGAGGCCTGGGACGAGTCCGCCAGTGACGACGTGGTGGCGTGGACGAGCGGAGAGGCCGAGGCCGCCGACGCCCCCGCGGCCGCGGCCGACCCCGCCGCCGAGTCGCTGTCGTGGGCCGAGGACTTCGTCGGCGAGGAGGATCCCTGGGACGGGAGCTGGGACGAGCCCACCGGCGCGGTGCGCTGGGCCGACGACGATCCCGCCGGGCCGGGAGCCGAGCCCCCGGCCGACGCGGTCGCCGCCTCCGACGAGGCCGACGAGGCGCCACCGGCCGATCCGACGCCGTCGAAGCGGCGCGGCCTGTTCCGCCGCACCAGGGAGCAGCCCGTGATCGAGCCCACCGACGCGACCGGAGCATCCGACGAGCCGGTCGTCGACCTATCCGACGGGGCGGTCGGCCCCGGAGATCCGACGCTCCTCACCGACGCCCCTGGACCCCCCGCGGCCGGGGCACCTGACGCTCCGGACGGGGCCGAGCGTTCGGGCGCCGCCTCGGACGACGACGCGGGTGGCGCACCGGGCGTGACCGACGACGCCACGTTCGACGACGACGACCCGTGGCCCGCCGAGGACGACGACGAGGCGTGGGCCGCGCGCACCGCCGAGCCGACGGGCGGGCTCTTCGACGAGGACGGTGGCTGGGCCGAGCCCGCCGCGCCGGTGTTCGACTTCGGCGACGAGCCGTCGGGCCAGGTCGAGCTGCCGCACTGGACCGAGCCGGCCACCGGTGAGCTGCCCCGAGTGCTCGCCGACGACGACTCGGCCGCGGCCTCGACCGCCACCGGCGCGCACTGGCGCACCCACGACGCCGCCTGGAGCGCCGACGACTTCGGTGATCTCGCCGAGCTAGGCGACGACGTGCGCGTGGGTGCGCTCGACGTCGACCGGCCCCACGACGAGGACCTCTACTCCTTCGACGAGCTCGACGTCCCCGTCGACGAAGACGCCGCGCCCGACGAGCCCCTCCGGCGGGTGCCGCCCGCCCGCCCCGTCGCGCCGACCGGCGGCGGCGGAGGTGGAGCGGGACGCGACCTCGGCGTCGCCACCGCGGTCGGCGTCGGCGCGGCCGCGGTCGCTCTGGCGCTGTTCGCGATGGGCGCCAAGTTCGTCCTCGCCCTGCTCGTCGTGATCCTCGCCGCCATGATCGGCGAGTTCCAGAACGCGGTCC
>JAAYBP010000126.1 GCA_012730075.1 Acidimicrobiales bacterium
CGGTGCACCCCCGGGCCGACCCGGTGGCGTTCGACTTCGGCACCGCGGACGCGATCGGCGGCGCGCTCGACCGGCTGCGCACCGGCATCGACTCGAACCTCGCCGCCCGCCAGGGCGCCCAGCACCGCTTCGCCGACTGGAGGGGCGGGCACCGGCGCACCTACGACGAGCGGCGCGCCCGGCACGAGGCGGTGCTCGCGTCGGGCGCGGTCGGCGACCAGATCGCCCGGCTGCGCGTCGCGTGGGACGACGCGGCCGGGGCCCAGATGCGCGCCAACCAGGTCGCGGCCGACCTCCCGCCCGGCGTCCGCTAGCGGAACCGCGACGGTCGGGCCCGACGGGCCGGTCGGGGCCTACTCGGGACCGGGCCGCTCCGCGAGGATCCGCTGCACCACGACGACGTCGAGCCAGCGGCGGAACTTGCGGCCGACCTCGCGCTCGACCCCGACCAGCTCGAACCCGCAGCGCTCGTGCAGGCGGACCGACGCCTCGTTCCCCGCGGTGATGCGACCGAGCATGGTGTGGAAGCCCCGCTCGGTGGCCGCTTCGACCAGCGCCTCGAGCACGGCCCGTCCGACGCCTCGACCCTGGTGGTCGGGTGCCACGTAGACCGAGTCCTCGACGCTCGTCCGGTACGCGGGCCGGTCGCGGTAGACCGACAGCGACCCGAAGCCGAGCACCACCGGTCCCGACGTCGCGACCACGACCGCATGGGCGCCGGAGCGGTCGAGCAGCCAGGCGCGCTGCTCCTCGGAGGATCGGGGGCGCAGGTCGAACGTGGCGGTGCCGGTCAGGACCTCGTGGTTGTAGATCGCGCGGATGCCCTCCACGTCGTCGGCCGTCGCCAGTCGTACGTCCATCGACGCTCAGCGTACGACCGGACCCCGGGCGCGCCCGGACGGTTGCGTACTCGACCCGGAGGGGCGGGACGGCGTCGGTGGGTCAGGCGACGCCGTCGGCCCGGGCGCGGACCGGCTGGACGTCCGGGGTGGGCTCCAGCACCGAGACGGTGCCCGCCAGGGCCTCCAGCCGCGCCCAGGAGGCGACGTCCTCGTCGGCCGTGAGCAGGATCACCTGCGGGCTGCCGGCGGAGCGGGCCACCAGCTCGAGCAGCGGGGCCTTCAGGCCGGGGTCGAGCGACGCGAACGGCTCGTCGATCACCAGGGGGAACGTCTCGCCGAGCGTGCCGAGCGTCCGAGCCTTGCCCATGTGGCCGAGCAGGGCGTGGGCGAGGTCGGCGGCGAGATCCTGCTGGCCGGGCTCGGCGCTGCCCATCACGCCGAGGTTGCGGACGTCGTCGCGCAGGCGGGCGGCCACGGCGATCTCGGTGTGGTGCTCCATCGCCCAGTCGACGCTGACGTCTCCGGCGACGTCGAACCACGCGGCGGCGGCGGCCCGGTGGTCGGCGGCGGCGGTCAGCAGGCGCTGCCGGGCCTGGTTCTCCGAGACGAGGCCGTCGATGCGGCGGAGGTGGAAGCCGAGGTACGACTCGGCGCCGGCGGCGTCGAGGGCCTCCTGCTCCTCCCGCTCGGCGCGGGCGACGCGCGACCGGTACACGAACGAGGCGGCCAGGGCGACGACGCCGACCCCGATCAGGGGCAGGGCGAGCACCGGCCGGAACGCCAGGGCGCCGATCACGCCGGCGACCGCCATCGCGGTGAGGATCCACGCGGCCCGACGGGTGCGGTTCAGCCGTTCGACCGCGGCCTCCAACCGGTGGTGGCGCCGCTCGATCTGGTCGATGATCTCGGCGTCCTCGGGGGCGGTGCCCACCGCGGCCGACTCGGCCTGGAGGGCCTCGTCGGTCACCCGCACCCGGGCGGCCACCGCCCACAGGCGGGTCTGGTCGACCTCGGCGAGGCGCTGCACGACCGTGTCGGCCCGGGCCTGGGTCGCCAGGTCGGCCTCGGTGACCTTCAGGGCCCGCCGGGCGGTCGCCAGGTCGACGCCGTGCTGCGCGTAGAGGTCCACCTCGGAGCCGTCGGCGGGCGTGATGTCGGCGCCGCGGGCGACGTCGACGACCCGGGACCGGCCGCTGGTCGGCCGGAACACGGCCACCTGGCGTCCGTCGTCGGTCACGACCTCCAGGTGCACCCCGGCGCGGCTGGGGCCGAGCGCGCCGAGCAGCTCCCCGGCCAGGCTCTCGCGCTCGACCTCGTTGACCCCCGTGACCACGGTCATCCGGGGGTGGAGGTCGAGGGCGATGGTGTGCCGTCCCGCCTCGATCACCATCCTGCTGATGCGCACCCTGGGCCTTTCGGCACCGGGACGGGGGAGTTGAGCCCAACGACCTAGGTCGTCCGGTCCCCCTCCCGCCGGGTGCGACGCCGGTCGGGAGCCGGGCGGCCGGCACCGGGCCCGCGGCGACGGCGACCGCGCGGGCCGGGGGCGGATCGCGCTTGGGGAGCGGTGGCGGAGCGCGCCTAGGATGCCGCTTCGGCCGTGGGCCCGTGCCCCCGACCGCCACCGCCTCCTTAGCTCAGTCGGCAGAGCGTTTCCATGGTAAGGAAAAGGTCGTGGGTTCGATTCCCACAGGAGGCTCGCCCGATCGCCCGATCGGCGGTCCCCGAGGTCGCCGGTCCCCGGATCAAGGCGGCGTAGCTCAGTTGGTCAGAGCACTCGGCTCATAATCGAGTTGTCGCCGGTTCAAGTCCGGCCGCCGCTACCAACCACCACCAACCAACCCCCGGTGCCGGGTCGACCCCGGCACCTCATCCGCGCCGAGGAGGCACCCGTCATGGCCAAGGAGAAGTTCGAGCGGACGAAGCCGCATCTGAACATCGGGACGATGGGTCACATCGATCATGGGAAGACGACTCTGACGGCGGCGATCACGAAGACGTTGCATGATGCGGATCCGTCCTCGGCGTTCACGCCGTTCGACATGATCGACAAGGCGCCGGAGGAGCGGCAGCGGGGGATCACGATCAATATTTCGCATGTGGAGTATGAGACGGCGAATCGTCATTATGCGCATGTGGATATGCCGGGTCACGCGGATTACATCAAGAACATGATCACGGGTGCGGCTCAGGTGGATGGGGCGATTCTGGTGGTGGCGGCGACGGATGGTCCGATGCCGCAGACGCGTGAGCATGTGTTGTTGGCGCGTCAGGTGGGGGTGCCGTCGATCGTGGTGGCGTTGAACAAGGTGGACATGGTCGATGACGAGGAGCTGTTGGAGCTGGTCGACATGGAGGTGCGGGAGCTGTTGACCGAGTACGAGTTCCCCGGGGATGACACTCCGGTGGTGCGGGTGTCGGCGTTGAAGGCTCTGGAGGGGGATGCGGGTGCGGCGGCGCAGGTGTTGGAGTTGATGGAGGCGGTGGACAGTTTCGTGCCGGAGCCGACGCGGGATGTGGACAAGCCGTTCTTGATGCCGATCGAGGACGTGTTCTCGATCACGGGTCGGGGGACGGTGGTGACCGGGAAGGTGGAGCAGGGTGTGATCCACACCGGTGATGAGATCGAGATCGTGGGGATCCGCGAGACGCAGAAGACGACGTGTACGGGTGTGGAGATGTTCCGGAAGTTGCTCGATGAGGGGCAGGCGGGGGACAACATCGGTGCGTTGTTGCGGGGGACGAAGAAGGAGGAGGTGGAGCGGGGTCAGGTGTTGGCGGCGCCGGGTTCGATCACGCCTCATTCGGAGTTCGAGGGTGAGGTGTACGTGTTGACCAAGGATGAGGGTGGTCGGCACAAGCCGTTCTTCAACAACTATCGGCCGCAGTTCTTCTTCCGGACGAC
>JAAYBP010000127.1 GCA_012730075.1 Acidimicrobiales bacterium
AAGATCGCCGCCCGCCTCGCCGTCGGCTACACGCTCGACGAGATCCCCAACGACATCACCCGGGCGACGCCGGCCAGCTTCGAGCCGGTGATCGACTACGTCGTCACCAAGGTGCCGCGCTGGGCGTTCGAGAAGTTCCCCGGCCAGTCGGCGACGCTCGGCACCCAGATGCAGTCGGTCGGTGAGGCGATGGCGATCGGCCGCACGTTCCCCGAGTCGCTCCAGAAGGCGCTCCGCTCGCTCGAGCAGGGGCGGCTCGGCCTCAACTGCGATCCCGCCGAGGCGGCGCTCGACGATCTGTCCGAGGCCGAGCTGCTGGTAGCGGCGTCGATCGGCACGCCCGACCGGCCCTTCCAGCTCGAGGCCGCCCTGCGGCGGGGCATCCCGATCGACGAGGTGTACGCGGCGACGAAGGTCGACCCGTGGTTCCTCGACCAGATGCTGATGATCACCGAGGAGCGCGGGCACCTCGCCGAGGTCGGCCTCGCCGGCATGGACCGCGCCGCCTGGCGGAGGGCCAAGCGTCTCGGCTTCGGCGACGGTCAGCTCGCGTGGCTGTGGGGCGAGCCCGAGGCCGACGTGCGGGCCGCGCGGCGGGCCGCCGGGGTCGAGCCGACCTACAAGGCGGTCGACACGTGTGCCGCCGAGTTCGCGGCCGAGACGCCGTACCACTACTCGACCTGGGAGGACACGTCCGAGGTGCGCCCCGGCGACCGGCCCAAGGTCGTGATCCTGGGCTCGGGCCCGAACCGCATCGGGCAGGGGATCGAGTTCGACTACTGCTGCGTGCACGCCAGCTTCGCCCTCCGCGACGCCGGGTTCGAGACGGTGATGGTCAACTGCAACCCCGAGACCGTGTCGACCGACTACGACACGTCCGACCGCCTGTACTTCGAGCCGCTCACCGCCGAGGACGTCGAGCACGTGCTCGCGGCGGAGGGCGCCGACGGCAACCTGCGCGGCGTGATCGTCGGCCTCGGCGGTCAGACGCCGCTGAAGCTCGCCGGTGGCCTCCCCCCGGAGCTGGTCCTCGGCACGCCGCCGGCGTCGATCGACCTCGCCGAGGACCGCGACCGGTGGAACGCGCTCTGCGCCGAGATGGGCATCCCCCAGCCCGCCGGCGGCACCGCGGTGACCACCGCCGAGGCCCTGGCGATAACCGCCGAGATCGGGTACCCGGCCCTGGTGCGGCCGAGCTACGTGCTCGGCGGCCGGGCGATGGAGATCGTCTACGACGACGCCCAGCTCGAGCGGGCGATGGCCGAGCTGTCCGGGTTCGGCACGCTCGGGCGCGAGGGCGGCCTGTCGGCGGAGCGGCCGGTGCTGGTCGACCGCTTCCTCGAGGGCGCCACCGAGGTCGACGTCGACGCCCTCCGCGACCGCACCGGCGAGATCGTCATCGGCGCCGTCATGGAGCACGTCGAGGAGGCCGGGGTCCACAGCGGCGACTCCGCGTGCGCCATCCCTCCCTACTCGCTCGCGCCGGAGACGGTCGCCGAGATCGAGGTCCACACCCGTCGCATCGCCGAGGCGCTCGACGTCGTCGGGCTGATCAACGTCCAGTACGCGGTGCAGCGCGGCGACGACGGCGAGGCGGTCTACGTCATCGAGGCCAACCCGAGGGCGAGCCGCACCGTGCCGTTCGTCGCCAAGGCCACCGGCGTGCCCCTGGTCAAGGTGGCGGCCCGCCTGATGGTCGGCGCCACGCTGGCGGAGCTGCGCGACGAAGGGCTGCTCCAGCCGCCGGTCGGCGGCCACGTGGCGGTGAAGGAGGCGGTGCTGCCGTTCAACCGCTTCCCCGACGCCGACCGCGTGCTCGGGCCGGAGATGCGCTCGACCGGCGAGGTCATGGGCATCGACGACACGTTCGGGCTGGCCTTCTCGAAGAGCCAGATGGCGGCGGGCGACACCCTCCCCGACGGCGGCTGCGTCTTCCTCTCGCTCGCCGACCGCGACAAGGTCGACGGCGCGATCGCCGCCCGGCGCCTCGTCGACCTGGGCTTCACGATCGCCGCCACGGCCGGCACCGCCGCCCACCTCGGGGCCCACGGCGTCGAGGTCGCCGAGGTGCTCGGGAAGCTCACCGAGGACGGCGAGCACCGCGAGGGAGCGGCGCGCACCGCCGTCGACCTGATCGAGGAGGGCACCTGCACCCTCGTGGTCAACAGCCCCGAGGGCCGGGGCCCCCGTGCCGACGGCGCCTACATCCGGCGGGCGGCGGGGGTGGCGGGCATCCCGATCCTCACGACCGCGGCCGCCGCCCTGGCCGCGGCGGAGGGCATCGCCGACCGTCGAACCCACCCGCTGACGGTCCGCTCGCTCCAGCACATCCACGCCCGGGGACGGGACCGCTCGTGATCGGGCGGCGCCGACCGCTCCCGCCGTGCGCGATGGACGTGCACGTCGGGTCGGTGCGGTTGCCGAACCCGGTGATGACGGCATCGGGCACCGGCGGACACGGCGCCGAGCTCGATGCCTACCTGCCGCTCGGCGGCCTCGGAGCGGTGGTCGTGAAGTCGATGAGCGCCGGACCGTGGCCCGGGAACCCGTCCCCGCGGGTGCACGCCACGCCGTCGGGGATGATCAACAGCGTCGGCCTCCAGGGCACCGGCGTGGCCGCCTGGCTCGTCGACGACCTCCCCGCCCTGACGGCCACCGGCGCCCGGGTCGTGGCGAGCGTCTGGGGCCGGACGGTCGCCGAGTACCGGGAGGCCGCGGACCGCCTGGCCGACGCCCCCGCGGCGGTGGTCGCGGTCGAGGTCAACCTGTCGTGCCCCAACACCGAGTCCGGCCGGGACCTCTTCGCCCACGACCCGGAGGCCACCGCCGCAGTGGTCGCCGCCACCGCCGGCTGCGGGCGGCCGCGGTGGGCCAAGCTGAGTCCCAACACGAGCCGCGTCGTCGAGGTGGCCGCCGCCGCCCGCGACGCTGGCGCCGAGGCCGTCACCCTGGTCAACACGGTGATGGCGATGGCGATCGATCCCGACACCCGCACCTACCGCCTCGGGGCGGGGGAGCGGGGTGGCGGCCTGTCGGGCCCCGCGATCCACCCGGTGGCGGTGCGGGTGGTACACGACGTCCACCGCGCCCACCCCGACCTGCCGATCGTCGGCGTCGGCGGCGTGGTCGACGGGGCGACCGCCGCCGAGCTGATGCTCGCGGGGGCGTCGGCGGTGCAGGTCGGCACCGCCACGTTCGCCGACCCACGCGCTCCCGGCCGGGTGCGCGACGACCTGGAACACTGGTGCCGCCTCCGGGGCCTCCCGGCAGTGGCCGAACTGACGGGAGCCGTCCGATGACCGACACCACCACCCCCGCGACCGGCTCGGAGGTAGCCGAGGACGTGCGCCGCCGCCTGGCGATCGCCCTCGACGTCGACGACATGGTCGAGGCGCTGCGACTGGCGCGCGAGGTGCGCCCGTGGTTCGGCGTCGCCAAGGTCGGCCTCGAGCTGTACAGCGCGGTGGGCCCCGACGTGGTCGCCCCGCTGCGCGAGCTGGGCTACGACGTGTTCGTCGACGTCAAGCTGCACGACATCCCGACGACCGTCGGGCGGGCGGCGCGGGTGCTGGGCGCGGTGGGAGCCTCCTACGTGACGATGCACGCCTTCGGCGGCCGCACGATGCTCCGCGCCGGCGATCAGGGCCTGCGCGAGGGGGCGAGCGCGGCGGGGCTGCCCAATCCGACCTCGCTGGCGGTCACGATCCTCACCAGCGACACGGGCGCGCCGTCGCACATCCTCGGCAAGCGGCTCACCACCGCGATGGAGGCCGGCTGCGGGGGCATCGTCTGCGCCGCCGCCGACCTGGAGGAGGCCCGCACGTTCGCGCCCGCGATGACCCGGGTCGTCCCCGGGATCCGCCTGGCCGGTGACGACTCCCACGACCAGGCCCGCCCGTCCACGCCGGCCGAGGCGGCCGCCGGTGGGGCCGACCTCCTCGTGATCGGGCGGAGCGTGACCGCCGCCGACGACCGCCCCGCCGCCGCGGCCGCCGTCGCCGCCGAGGTGGCGTCGGCCTGAGCACGCGGACCGGTCACGGCCGCGGAGTGGCGATTGTCACCCTTTCGCGGCCGAGTCGTAATAGGGTTCGCGCATGCCTCAGCCACCTCAACTGACTCCGGAACAGCGAGCCGCCGCGCTCGCCAAGGCCGCCGAGGCCCGCCGGGCGCGGGCCGAGCTGAAGGAGAAGCTGAAGATGGGCTCGCTGAGCCTGTCCGACGTGCTCTCCCAGGCCGAGAGCGACACCGTGGTCGGCAAGACCAAGGTGCTCGCCGTCATCGAGTCCCTCCCTGGTGTCGGCAAGGTCAAGGCCCGCCGCACCATGGAGGAGATCGGGATCGCGGAGACGCGGACCCTCAAGGGCCTGGGCACGCAGCAGCGCAAGGCCCTGCTCGACGCCTTCGCCTGACCTCGCCGGTCAGCCTGCTCCCGCAGGTCACCCGCCGCGGCCGGGCCGCCCTCTAGGGTCCCCGCCGTGCTGGTGAGCATCTCAGGTCTCCCTGGATCGGGGACGAGCACGGTCGGCCGTGCCGTCGCGCGCGACCTGGGTCTCGACCACCTCGACGGTGGCCAGGTCTTCCGCGGCCTGGCCGCCGAGCGGGGCATGGACCTCGTATCCTTCGGCGCCCTCGCCGAGGCCGACCCGCAGATCGACGTCGAGCTCGACCGCCGCCTCGGGCGCCGCGCCGCGGAGGGCGACGTCGTCCTGGAGTCCCGGCTCGCCGGGTGGATCCTCACCCTGGAGGGCCACGACGGCCTGCGCGTGTGGATCGCGTGCGATGCCGACGAGCGCGCCCGCCGGGTCGCCGGTCGCGAGGGGCGCGACGCACGCGAGGCCCGCGCCCACAACGACGCCCGGGAGGCCAGCGAGGCGGTCCGCTACCACGCCTACTACGGCATCGACATCACGGACCTCTCGCCCTACGACCTGGTGCTCGACTCCACCGAGCGCCCCGCCGACGACCTGATCGCCGCGATCGTCTCCGCCGCCGGAGGCTGAGCCCGGTCGGTTTCTCCACAGGGAGGCGGGAAGTCGACCGCTTTCGCGTGGTCTGTGGACGACGGTCCCGGGGGCGCCATCCGGGGGGTGGGTGGATGGGTGGTGGGTCGTGGGTGGGGTTGATGCCGATCGGGCCGGTCGGTGGGCCGCGTGGGGCCAGGGGCTCGTGTCCCGGTCAGGCTGCCGGGGCGGAGCGGGGCGGAGGTCGCCATCGTCGGTGGTCGAGGGTGGGTGTGATCGGTTGCCGACG
>JAAYBP010000128.1 GCA_012730075.1 Acidimicrobiales bacterium
CAGGCCGAGTACGCCAAGGGGCTGAGCGGAGTAGACCTCGCGACCGCCACCGCGGCGGGGGTCCTGTTCCGGCGGGCGGTGCAGTCGTGGTGGGCCGACGGGTGGGACCTCCTCGTCACGCCGACCCTCGGCGAGGTGCCGGTTCCGCTCGGCACGTTCGCCAACGTCGCCGACAACCCGATGCACCCGATCGCCCGGGCCGGGGCGTTCGTCCCGTTCACCCCCGCCTACAACATGTCGGGCCAACCGGCGATCAACCTGCCGCTGCACCGCACCGAGTCGGGCCTTCCCGTCGGGGTGCAGATCGTGGCCGCCTACGGACGGGAGGACCTGCTGATCCGCGTCGCGTCCCAGCTCGAGGCGGCCGCCCCCTGGGCCGACCTCCACCCCGCCGACCCCACCTGACCCCGCCCGGGGACTGGCCGTCCCGACGAAAAGCCACACGAGGTGCCAGGAGGCCGAGCCGACAGGCGAGGCCGACCCAGCAAGCACGGCACCGCAAGTTCCGAGCGCAGCGAGGAATCCGTCTAGCGACGACGCTCGCTTTCCGCTGACGCTCCAGGCACCTCGTGTGGTTCTTCGGGGCGGTGGGGTGTCGGCGCGACCGGACGGGGGGCTCGTGCGTGTGTGGACCGGAGGAGGACGTGTGGTGGAGTTCGCCGAGTTGGTCGAGATCGAGAGCCGGGGCCTCGCCGCCGCGGTCACCGCGATCGTCGGCGACCGGCACCGGGCCGAGGAGATCGTCCAGGAGGCGTTCGAGCGCTGCTACCGGAGGTGGTGGCGCGTCTCGCGCCTCGACCGCCCCGGCGCCTGGGTGCGTCGGGTCGCGATCAACGAGGCGATCTCGGTCTCCCGCCGTCACGCGACCGAGCTGAGGGTCATGCAGCGGGTCGGCACCATGCCGGACCGGGCGCCTGCCGACCCCCTGGCCGGCCTCGACGACGAGGGGGTGTGGGCCGCGGTCCGTGCCCTGCCGCGTGATCAGGCGGTCGTCATCGCCCTGCGGTACGGCGCGGACCTCGGCATCGACGACATCGCGGCCACGACCGGCGCCACCCCGGCGGCGGTCAAGTCCCTCCTCCACCGGGCCCGGGCCGCGCTGCGCCGCGACCCGGCCCTCGTGCCCTACGTGAACGCGGAGGAACCATGACCGAGCGACCCGATCGCGACCCGTCCCGACCCGACCGCGAAGGCGAACCGTCCGAAGTGGTCGACGCCGCCTCCGTCGATGGCGCGCCCGCCGACGAGCTCGACGGGGGGGACGACCCGGTCCTCGCCGCCGCCGGGGCCCGGCTGCGCGCCGCCGCCCCGACCGTCTCCACCGACGCGGTGACCGCGGCGGTGCTGCGCCGCCGGACCCGTCGCCTCGGGGCCGGCCTGGCCGCCGCCTCGGTGGCGGTCGTGGTGCTGGCGACCGCGCTCGCGGTCCGCGGCCGCTCGACCGGCGACGACGAGATCGCCGCTCCGCCCGGGCGCGTGCGCGTCGAGGACATCGTCGGTTCGCTCGACGAGGAGCCGATCGACCCGACGACGGTCCGGCTGGCCGCCTCGGTGTCGACGTTCGCCGACTGCGACGCGCTCATCGACGACCTGCGCCGCGTGGGCGCCGCCCACGTCGGCAGCCGCGGGTTCGGCGG
>JAAYBP010000129.1 GCA_012730075.1 Acidimicrobiales bacterium
CGGGCCCCCAGACCGAGGCCGGCGAAGAGGACCACGATCAGGATCAGCACCACCGCCACCTTCGGCAGACCTCCCCGGTCCGAGGGCAGCTCGACGATGTCGTCGTCGTCGGCGACGTCGGTCATGGCGGGTCGGTCTCCTCCGGGGGGTCGAGGGCTCCGGCCACCACGTCGACGGGGGCGCCGCCATCGAGCCAGCTCTGGAGCAGCACCGCCGCGGCGGCACGGTCGACCACCCTACGCCGCGCCCGCTCGTCGAGACCCTGCTCGGCCAGCAGCCGGTGGGCGGTGACCGTGGTCAGGCGCTCGTCGTGGAGCACGACCGGAACCGGCAGGGCGCGCTCGAGGGCGGCGGCCTGCGCCTCGACCGACCGGGCGGCGGGGCCGCGGCGGCCGTCGAGCGACAGGGGCCAGCCGACGACGACCACCTCGATCTCCTCGTCGACGACGAGGCGGGCCAGCCGGCGGCGCACCGCCTCCACGTCGCGGGCCGGTTCGATCACCGAGTGCGGGCTGGCCAGGATCCCCTCCCGGTCGCACACCGCGAGGCCGATGCGCTGCGTCCCCCAGTCGACGGCGAGGGCCCTCACGGCCGGGTGGTCAACCGGGGAGGCCCGCCGCGGCGCGCGCCCGTCCGAGGGCCTCGTCGAGGCCGCCGGGGTCGCGACCGCCGGCCACGGCGAGGTCGGCGCCCTTGCCGCCTCCGCCCCCGACCGCCCGGGCCGCGTCGGCGATCAGCTCGCCCGCGTTCAGGCCGCTGTCGGGGGTCACGGCGGCGACGAGCGCGACGCCACCCCCGTCGGGGGCTGCGCCGAGCACGACCCCCCGTATGCCGGGCTGGTCCCGGACCGCGAGGGCGAGCGTGCGCACCGCGTCACGGTCGAGCCCGTCGACGCGCTCGACGACGACCCCGTCGACCGCCCGCCCGGCGAGGTCGGAGGCCCCGCTGGCGGCCGCCTTCGCCTTGAGCGCGCCGACCTCGTCGCGCAGCGCCTTCAGCTCGCCGAGCCGCTTCTCGACGCCCTCGGCCAGCTCACCGACGGGAACGCCCACCAGCTCGGCGAGGCGGGCCAGGCGGGTCTCCTCGTCGCGGAGCCGCTCGACCGGACCGGTGCCGGTGACCGCCTCGACGCGCCGCAGGTTGGAGCCGATCGACCCCTCGGACACGATCTTCATCGGGCCGATCTGCCCGGTGGCGGTGACGTGGGTGCCACCGCACAGCTCGGTGGAGTGGCGCCCGGCTTCGAGCACCCGGACCCGGTCGCCGTACTTCTCGCCGAAGAAGGCGATCGCCCCCTTGGCCAGGGCCTCGTCCTTGGAGGTCTCGTAGTGGAGGACCGGGTCGTCGACCAGGACCGCCTCGTTGACGAGGTCCTCGATGCGGGCGACCTGCTCGTCGGTGACCGGCTCGAAGTGGCTGAAGTCGAAGCGCAGACGGTCGGGCGCGACCAGTGAGCCCTGCTGCTTGACGTGCGGGCCGAGCACCTCCTTGAGCGCCCAGTGCAGGAGGTGGGTGCCGGTGTGGTTCCGCTTGATCGCGGCGCGGCGGTCGTGGTCGATCTCGGCGGTGACCCGGTCGCCGGGCGCGACGCCGTCGCCGACCGGACGGCCCCGGTGGCCGTGGAGCGCCGGGGCGACGTAGGTGGTGTCGACGACCTCGACCGAACCCGACGGTCCGGTGATCGTCCCGGTGTCGCCGACCTGGCCGCCGGACTCGGCGTAGAACGGCGTGCGGTCGAGCACGACGTCGACCAGGCCGTCGGCGCCGGCGACCGGCACCACCGCGAGCACGGTGGCCTCCGAGGTCTCCTCGTCGCGGCCGGTGAACTCGGTGGTTCCCCGGTCGGCGAGGAGCCCCTGGAACGCGGCCTGGGCGTCGCCGCCCATCTCGACGCCCTTGTTGCGGCGGCCCGCCTCCTTGGACTGGCGCTTCTGCTCGGCCATGTCCTCGTCGAAGCCGGCCCGGTCGACCGGATGTCCCCTGTCCTCGGCGATCTCGGCGGTGACCTCGTAGGGGAACCCGTACGTGTCGTGCAGGGTGAACGCGACCCGCCCGGC
>JAAYBP010000130.1 GCA_012730075.1 Acidimicrobiales bacterium
CGACCGGCCAGAGCGAGAGCGAGCTGCGCGCCCTGCTCGGCATGTTCGGGCTCACCGGCGACAAGGTGTTCCAGGACGCCGGCACGCTGTCGGGCGGCGAGAAGACGAAGCTCGCCCTGGCCCAGCTCGTCGCCGGGCGCAACAACCTGCTGCTCCTCGACGAGCCGACCAACAACCTCGACCCCGGGTCGCGGGATGCGGTGGCCGAGAGCCTGGCCGGGTGGAAGGGATCGATCGTGCTCGTGAGCCACGACACCGACTTCGTGCGGGCCCTCCGCCCCGACCGGGCCCTCCTGATGCCCGACGGCGACGTCGACCACTGGTCCGACGACCTCCTCGACGTCGTCGCCCTGGCCTGACTCACGCGCCCCTTCGGGGACTCCGCCCGGACCTCCCGTAGTGGCGCGCCATCTCCGCCCTGGGCGGCGGGTTCCGCGCGCCGGTTCGGGGATTCCGCGGCACGGACCAACGCGGGCGGGGGTAGCGTCGGCGCGATGGCCAAGGCGGACCACGGCGAGCCGCTCGACCTCGACGCCGACGGCCGCACGGTCACCATCACCAGCCCCGACAAGGTGATGTTCCCCGAGCGCGGCGAGACCAAGGCCGACCTCGCCCGCTACTACCTCGCGGTCGGCGGACCGCTGATGCGGACGGTGCGCGACCGCCCGACGCTGCTCCAGCGCTTCCCCAACGGGGTCACCGGCAAGAGCTTCTTCCAGAAGCGGATCCCCGACTCGGCTCCCGACTGGTTGCGGACGACCACCGTGTCGACGCCGAACGGCACCGAGTCGAGGGCGATCGTGATGGCCGACCTGGCCCACGTGCTCTGGGCGGCCAACCAGGGCTGCCTCGGCTTCCACCCGTGGCCGCACCGGGCCGACGACCCGGGCCGCACCGACGAGCTGCGCATCGACCTCGACCCCTCGCCGGGCGTGACGTTCGAGATGGTGCGGGAGGCGGCCGCCGTCGCCCGTGACCTGCTGGAGGCCGAGGGGCTACGCCCGTTGCCGAAGACGTCGGGCAACCGGGGCCTGCACCTCTACGCGCGGGTCGCGCCGGGCTGGGACTCGATCGACGTCCGGCAGGCGGCGGTGGCGGTCGCCCGCGAGATGGAGCACCGGCGGCCCGACCTGGTCACCGCGGCGTGGTGGAAGGAGGAGCGCGGCCCCCGGGTCTTCGTCGACTTCAACCAGAACGCCCCGCACAAGACCGTGTTCGGCGCGTGGTGCGTGCGCTCCCGCGTCGGCGCCCAGGTGTCGACGCCGTTCGGCTGGGACGAGCTGGCGACGATCGCCCCCGACGAGCTGACGATCGCCACCGTGCCCGATCGGGTCGAGGCCGGTGGCGACCCCTGGGCGGGCATCGACGATGGGGCCGCCTCGATCGAGCCCCTGCTCGAACGCTTCCGGAGCGACCTCGCCGCCGGCGTGCCCGACGCCCCGTGGCCGCCGGTCTACCCGAAGATGCCCGACGAGGCCCCCCGCGTCGCCCCCAGCCGGGCCAAGCGGGACTGATCGCTCACCAGATGCGGACGCGGTCGTCGGGGTCGAGCCACATGCCGTCGTCGGGCTGCACGTCGAACGCGTCGTGGAACTCGTCGAGGTTGCGGACGACGTTGGCCCGGAACTCAGGCGGTGAGTGCGGGTCGGTGGCGAGGCGGCGGATCTGCTCCTCGTCGCGGGTCGCCATCCGCCACACCTGACCCCAGCCGAGGAACAGGCGCTGGCGGCCGGTGAGCCCGTCGATCTCGGGGGCGTCGTCGCCCTCCAGCGACAGGAGGTACGCCTTGTGGGCGATGGTGATGCCGCCGAGGTCGCCGATGTTCTCGCCGACGGTGAGGGCGCCGTTGACGTGGTGTCCCTCCAGTCCCTCCGGCTCGTACGCGTCGTACTGCTCGACCAGCGCCTTCGTCAGCTCGTCGAAACGCTCGCGGTCGTCGTCGGTCCACCAGTCGCGCAGGTTGCCGTCGCCGTCGTAGCGGCTGCCCTGGTCGTCGAAGCCGTGGCCGATCTCGTGGCCGATCACCGCGCCGATGCCCCCGAAGTTCATGGCATCGTCGGCGTCGGGGTCGAAGAACGGCCAGCGCAGGATCGCCGCGGGGAAGACGATCTCGTTCATGCCGGGGTTGTAGTAGGCGTTGACCGTCTGGGGGGTCATGTGCCACTCGTCGCGGTCGATCGGCGCGCCGATCTTGGCCAGGTTGCGGTCGGACTCGAAGGCGGCGGCCCGGCGGACGCTGCCGAGCAGGTCGCCCCGGTCGATCGTGAGCGTCGAGTAGTCGCGCCACGAGTCGGGGTAGCCGACCTTCGGCGTGAAGCGGTCGAGCTTCTCGAGCGCCCGCTCGCGGGTCTCCGGGGACATCCACGCGAGGTCCGTGATGTCGGCCCGGTACGCCTCGACCAGCCAGTGCACGAGGCGGTCCATGCGCTCCTTGTGCTCCGGCGGGAAGTGCCGCTCGACGTAGAGGCGACCGACGCCCTGGCCCATCGCCGCCTCGACCACCTGCACGCCGCGCTTCCACCGCTCGCGCAGCTCGGGCACGCCGGACAGCGTCGTGCCGTAGAAGGCGAAGTTCCGCTCGACGAACCGGCTCGACAGGTACGGCGACGCCGCCCGGACGTGGTGGTAGGCGAGCCACGCCCGCCAGTCCTCGATCGGACGGTCGCGGAGCAGGACGGCGACGCCGGCGACGGCGTCGGGCTGGCGCACCACGACCTCGTCGAAGCTGCCGTCGGGTGCGGCCAGGCCGGCGAGCCACGCGGCCCACGCGAAGCCGGGCGCCAACTCATCGAGCTGGGCGCGGGTGCGCTTGTTGTGGGTCTTGACCGCGTCGCGGGACTCGACGGTGCTCCAGTGGGAGTCGGCGAGGGCCGTCTCGAGGTCCATCACCCGCCCGGCCGCGCCCGCGGGATCGGGGTCGCCGATCATCTCGAACACGGCGGCGAGGTGGTCGACGTACGCGGCGCGCACCTCCGCGTAGGCGTCGTCGCGGTAGTACGCCTCGTCGGGCAGGCCCAGGCCGGACTGCACGAGGTTGACGACGTAGCGCGTGGCGTCGTCGCCGTCGTTGTCGACGAAGAAGTCGATCGCCCCGGGGGTGCCGTGGCGCTGCATCCGGCCCAGCAGGGCGACGAGCGCGTCGGCGTCGGCGACGGCGCGGACCTCGGCCAGGTCGGCGGCCAGGGGGTCGGCGTCGGCGGCTTCGATCGCGTCGACGTCCATGAACGCCGCCCACAGGTCGCCGACCTTGCGCTCGTCGGTGCCGTCGGGGGCGTCCCCGGCGGCGGCCGCCTCGAGGATCGCCCGCACGTCGAGCTCGCTCTGGTCGTGCAGGACGTGGAACGCGCCGTGGGCGGCCCGGTCCGGCGGGATCTCCACGGTGGCGAGCCACCGGCCGTTGACGTGGCGGAACAGGTCGTCCTGGGGGCGGACGTCGTCGTCGAGCTGGTCGACCTCGATGCCGCTGGGAGGGCGCGTCGTCATGGCGCCGAGCCTACGGGCCGTTCCCCGGCCGCCGTCCCCGCATCCCCCGAAGCGGCGCGCGGTTCCTGCCGCCGGGGGCGGGAACCACGCGCCGGTTCGCCGCGTCAGCCCTTGCCGAGGCGCATCGTCCGGCCGAGGTCGACGGGGCGGTCGACCTCGGCGAAGAAGTCGTTGCCCTTGTCGTCGACGACGACGAACGCGGGGAAGTCCTCGACCTCGATGCGCCAGACCGCCTCCATGCCGAGCTCGGGGTACTCCAGCACCTCGACCTTGCGGATGCAGTCCTGGGCGAGGCGGGCGGCGGGCCCGCCGATCGAGCCGAGGTAGAACCCGCCGTGGCGGCGGCAGGCGTCGGTGACGGGCTGGCTGCGGTTGCCCTTGGCCAGCATGACGAGCGACCCGCCGGCGGCCTGGAAGCGCTCGACGTAGGAGTCCATGCGCCCGGCGGTGGTCGGCCCGAAGCTGCCCGACGCGAACCCCTCGGGCGTCTTGGCCGGGCCGGCGTAGTACACGGGGTGGTCGCGCAGGTATCGGGGCATCTCGCCACCGGCGTCGAGCACCTCGGCGATCTTGGCGTGGGCGATGTCGCGGGCGACGACGACCGTGCCGGTGAGCGACAGGCGGGTCTTGACCGGGTACTTCGACAGCTCGGCGCGGATCTCGTCCATCGGCCGGTTCAGGTCGATCGACACCACGTCGCCGCCGAGGTGGTCGTCGGTGACCTCCGGCAGGTAGCGGGCGGGGTTGCGCTCCATCTCCTCGAGGAACACGCCCTCGGCGGTTATCCGGGCCCGGGCCTGGCGGTCGGCCGAGCACGACACCGCGACGCCGACGGGACACGACGCGCCGTGGCGGGGGAGGCGGATGATGCGCACGTCGTGGCAGAAGTACTTGCCGCCGAACTGCGCGCCGATGCCGAACGCCTGGGTGAGGGCGAGGACCTCCTGCTCCATCTCCAGGTCGCGGAAGCCGTGGCCCAGCTCGGAACCCTCGGTCGGCAGCGCGTCGAGGTAGCGCGCCGAGGCGAGCTTCGCGGTCTCGACCGCCATCTCCGCCGACGTGCCGCCGATGACGACGGCGAGGTGGTACGGCGGGCAGGCCGACGTTCCGAGCAGCCGCAGCTTCTCGTCGAGGAAGGCGAGCAGCCGCTGCGGGTTGAGGAGGGCCTTGGTCTCCTGGAAGAGGAACGACTTGTTGGCCGAGCCGCCGCCCTTGGCCATGAACAGGAACGAGTAGGTCGACCCGGCGGTCGCCGCGATCTTGATCTCGGCGGGGAGGTTGGTCTTGGTGTTGACCTCGTCCCACATCGTCAGCGGGGCCATCTGCGAGTAGCGGAGGTTGTCGCGCTGGTAGGTGTCGAAGATGCCCCGCGCCAGCGCCTCCTCGTCGGTGCCGCCGGTCAGCACCAGCTCGCCCCGCTTGCCCTTGACGATCGCGGTGCCGGTGTCCTGGCACATCGGCAGCACGCCGCCGGCGGAGATGCACGCGTTCTTGAGCAGGTCGGTCGCGACGAAGCGGTCGTTCGCCGACGCCTCGGGATCGTCGAGGATCCGGGCGAGCTGGGCGAGGTGCCCCGGCCGCAGGAAGTGGGCGATGTCGTGCATCGCCTCGGCCGCGAGGGCGGTGAGCACCTCGGGCTCGACGGTGACGAACGTGCGGCCGGCGGCCTCCACGGTGCCGACCTCCAGGTGGTCGAGGCGGCGGTACGAGGTGGGATCCGGACCGGTGGGCAGCAGCTCCGTGAACGCGAACTCGGTCATGGTGAGCACCGTAGATCCCGGGGGGACGCGTTCGGCCGGTCGGGGCGGAGGCTCCTGCCGAACGCGTGGTCACGGCGGGGCCGGCGACCGATAGGGTCCGCCGCCGTGACCGGAGCCGCCCCGCTCGTCGAGGCCCGGGGCCTCGTGAAGCGGTTCGACGACTTCGTCGCCGTCGACGGCATCGACCTGCGCGTCGAGCGCGGTGAGGCGTTCGGCTTCCTCGGCCCGAACGGGGCGGGCAAGACGTCGACGATGCGCATGATCGGCTGCACGTCGCCGATCAGCGAGGGCTCGCTCCGCGTGCTCGGCCTCGACGTCGCCACCGACGGGCCGGCGATCCGTGGGCGGATCGGCGTCGTCGCCCAGGAGGACAACCTCGACACCGAGCTGACCGTCCGCGAGAACATGCTCGTCTACGGCCGGTACTTCGGTCTGCCCCGCGCCACGATCCGCGAGCGCACCGACCGGCTGCTGGAGTTCGTGCAGCTCTCCGATCGGGCGTCGAGCCTCGTCGACCCGCTGTCGGGCGGCATGAAGCGACGCCTGGCGATCGCCCGCGCCCTGATCAGCGAGCCCGAGGTGGTCATCCTCGACGAGCCGACCACCGGCCTCGATCCGCAGGCCCGGCACCTCGTGTGGGACCGGCTCCACCAGCTCAAGCGCCAGGGCGTCGGCTTCCTCCTCACCACGCACTACATGGACGAAGCCGAGCGGCTCTGCGACCGCCTGGTGATCATGGACCGCGGTCGGATCGTCGCCGACGGCTCGCCCCGGGCGCTGATCGCCGAGCACGCCACGCGGGAGGTGGTCGAGGCCACCTTCCTCGACGACGACCGGGTCGCCGGCGCGGCGGCGGCGATGGCGGCGGCGGGGGAGCGGGCCGAGGTCGTCGGCGACCGGGTGCTCGTGTACACCGCCGACGGCGACGAGGCGGTCGCCCGGCTGTCGGCCGACGGACCGGCGCCGGAGGCCACGATGGTGCGCCGGTCGACCCTCGAGGACGTGTTCCTGATCCTCACCGGCCGATCGCTCGAGGAGTAGGGGTGGCCCGGCCGCTCGACGCCCTGACGCTGCGGGTGACCGAGCGGGAGGTCGCGGTCTTCCGCAAGCTGTGGCGGGGCACGCTCGGCTTCGCACTGGTGCAGCCGTTGCTCTACCTCGGCGCGATGGGCTTCGGGCTGGGTGCACTCATCGACGAGAACCAGGGTGACGTCGAGGGCCTGGCCTACCTCGCGTTCATCGCCCCCGGCCTGCTCGCCGCCAGCGCCATGATCGTCGGCGGCTCCGAGGCGCTGTGGCCCCTGACCGGTCGCCTCAAGTGGATCGGGTCGTACCAGGCGATGGTCGCCACGCCGATCACGCCCGGCGCCGCCTACCGCGGGTGGCTGACGTGGATCGCCCTCCGCACCGGCCTGGCGGCGTCCGCCTTCCTCGCGGTCGCCGCGGTGCTGGGCGCGGTCCCGTCCGCGTGGGGCGTGCTGGCGGTGCCGGCCGCCGTGCTGTGCGCCCTGGCGTTCGCCGCGCCGATCGGCGCCTACAACGCCACCCAGGAGACCGACATCACCTTCACCCTGGTGATGCGGCTCGGGGTCATCCCGCTGTTCCTCTTCTCGGGCACGTTCTTCCCCGTCGACCAGCTCCCGTCGGGCGTGCGGCCCTTGGTGTGGCTGTCGCCGCTGTGGCACGGCGTCGAGCTGGCCCGCGCCGCCACGACGGGTGGGACGGCCGGCGCGGACGGCCCCGCGGTGCTGCTCCACGTCGCCGTGCTGGTCGCGGTCGTGACGGTGGCGACGACCGTCGGCACGCGCACCTTCACCCGCCGGCTGACGCCGTGACCGCGCTCCTCCTGCGGCCCGGCGCCGTGCTGCACCGCAACGTCGTCGCCTACCGGCGCATGTGGTACGTGTTCCTCAGCAACTTCGCCGAGCCGCTGCTGTACCTCGGTTCGATCGGCGTCGGCGTGGGCGAGCTGGTCGGCGACGTCGTCGTCCCGGGGGTGGGCCCGGTGCCCTACCGCGAGTTCGTCGCCCCCGCCCTCGTGGCGACCGCGGCGATGAACGGCGCCGTGTTCGACGCCACGTTCGGGTTCTTCTTCAAGCTGAAGTGGGGCGGCACGTTCAACGCGATGCTCGCCACGCCGCTCGGCCCGCGCGACGTCGCGCTCGGCGAGTTGGGCTGGTGCCTGCTGCGGGGGAGCACCTACTCGACGGTCTTCCTGCTGATCATGTGGGCGTTCGGCCTGATCGCCTCGCCGTGGGCGGTGCTCGCCCTGCCGGTGACGCTGCTGATCGGGTTCGCGTTCGGCGCGGTCGGGATGGCCGCGACGAGCTGGATGCGGTCCTTCGTCGACTTCGACAAGATCAACCTGGTCCTGATCCCGCTGTTCCTGCTGTCGGGGACGTTCTTCCCGCTGTCGCGCTATCCCGACGGCGTCGAGCGGCTGGTGCGGGTGTCGCCGCTGTACCAGGGCGTCGACCTGGTGCGGTCCCTGTGCCTCGGCGACGTCGGT
Organism: Acidimicrobiales bacterium; assembly: GCA_012730075.1. Classification (GTDB taxonomy): domain Bacteria; phylum Actinomycetota; class Acidimicrobiia; order Acidimicrobiales; family Iamiaceae; genus Iamia. The sequence continues at coordinate 7,753 of JAAYBP010000130.1, forward strand.
CCCCGCCTGCTCGTCAACGTGGCCTACCTGGCCGCCATGGGCGCGGCCGGCCTGTGGGTGGCGTCGCGCCGGCTCGGCCGCCTCCTCCAGCCCTGAGCGCGACCGCCGGTGGCCGTGGCGGTCGGTGCCGGAGCCGGTAGACCGGACCCATGGCCGACGACGAACCCACGGCGGACGCGTACCGCATCGAGCACGACACGATGGGGGAGGTGCGGGTGCCGGCGGCGGCGCGGTGGGCCGCCCAGACCCAGCGGGCGGTCGAGAACTTCCCCGTGTCGGGCCGGCCTCTACCGCCGCGGCTCATCCACGCGCTCGGCGCGATCAAGGCGGCCGCCGCCGAGGAGAACGCCCGGCTCGGCGTGCTCGACGCGGACGTCGCCGGCGCGATCGCGGCGGCGGCGTCGGAGGTGGCCGCGGGGGAGTGGGACGCCGAGTTCCCCGTCGACGTGTTCCAGACCGGGTCGGGCACGTCGTCGAACATGAACGCCAACGAGGTGATCGCCTCGCTGGCCTCGGAGCGCCTCGGCCGCGAGGTCCATCCCAACGACCACGTCAACGCGTCGCAGTCGTCGAACGACGTGTTCCCGTCCGCGATCCACGTGGCCGCCGCGGTCTCGGTTTCCGACGATCTGCTGCCCGCGCTCGACCGTCTCGGCGGTGCGCTGCGCGCCAAGGCGGCCGAGGTCGCCGACGTCGTCAAGGCGGGCCGCACCCACCTGATGGACGCCACGCCGGTCACGCTCGGCCAGGAGCTCGACGGCTACGCGGCGCAGGTCGAGCAGGCCGCCGACCGCCTGCGCGCCGCGCTGCCCCGGGTGGGCGAGCTGCCGCTCGGCGGGACCGCCACCGGCACCGGCCTCAACGCGCCGGAGGGGTTCGCCGCCGGGGTCGTCGCCGCCCTCGTGCTGCGCCTCGGGGTCGTGCTGTCCGAGGCGCCCGACCACTTCGCCGCCCAGGGAGCGCGGGACCACCTCGTCTCGCTGTCCGGCGAGCTGCGCGCCCTCGCCGCCGGCCTGCTGAAGGTCGCCAACGACCTGCGCTGGATGGCGTCGGGTCCCCGCACCGGTCTCGCCGAGATCCGCCTCCCGGACCTCCAGCCGGGTTCGTCGATCATGCCGGGCAAGGTGAACCCGGTGATCCCCGAGGTGGTGAGCCAGGTCGTCGTCCAGGTCTACGGGAACGACGCCGCGGTGGCCTTCGGCGGGAGCCAGGGCAACTTCGAGCTGAACGTGTTCCTGCCGGTGATCGCCCGGAACCTGCTGGAGTCGGTCGCCCTCCTGGCGGCGGCGTCCCGGCTCCTCGCCGACCGGTGCGTCGACGGCATCGAGGCCGACCGCGACCGCTGCCGGGCCTACGCCGAGGCCACGCCCCAGGCGGCCACCGCGCTCAACCCGGTGCTCGGCTACGAACGGGTGGCCGAGCTGGTCAAGGAGAGCGCCCGCACCGGACGCTCGATCCGTGAGGTCGTCCTCGACGCCGGCCTGCTCGACGAGGCGGCGCTCGACGACGCCCTCGACCTGCTCGACCTCACGAGGGGCGGCCGCCACACCGGCTGAACCACACGAGGTGCCTGGAGGCCGAGCCGACAGGCGAGGCCGACCCAGCAAGTACGGCACCGCAAGTTCCGAGCGCAGCGAGGAATCCGTCTAGCGACGACGCTCGCTTTCCGCTAACGCTCCTGGCACCTCGTGTGGTCTTGCGGTCAGGTGGCGGGGGAGCCCTCGAAGGGGGCGGGCCCGGCGGACGGGTTCACCTCGACCTTCGACCACGACATCATCTCGCCCAGGGTGGTGAGGGCGGCCTGCCACTCGTCGGGGTCCCACCCCTCGGCGGCGCTGACGACGACGCGGTCCTGGCGGACGTGCACGAAGGCCGGCAGCCGGTTGAGCCCGGCGCCCTTCACGAAGGCACGATCGGGGTCGCAGAAGGTCAGCAGCTCGTCGGCCCACGGTCCGAGGAAGGTGCGGGCGTCGTCCGCATCGGCGGTGACGATCCACGCGACCCGGCAGTCGGCGCCGCGGAACTGCACCAGCAGGTCGCCCGCGGTGTCGAGCAGCCACGAGCTCTCGCTGGTGTACGGGTCGATCACGACGGCGGCGAGCTGGAACGTCGTCAGCCAGTCGTCGAGGCTTCCGGCGTCGCCGGTGATCGCCGTCAGGGCGACGTTCTCGGGGATCTGCTCGGCGACGGCCACGGCGGAGAAGGTAGCAACGCCTCCGGCGGGCCCCGGAATCCGACGGTCCGGTAGGTTCCGGAGCGATCCACGCCCCCGTCCCGGAGAAGCCCCCGTGCTCGCCGCCCTCGGCAACGACACCTTCGTCCACCGCCTGTTCTTCCTCCTGCACATCCTGTCCGCGATCGTCGCCTTCGCCCCGACCTTCGTGTGGCCGTCGGTGCGCGCCGCGGCCCGCAAGGGCTCGCTCGCGCTCGGGCCGCTCGACGCCATCGCCGCCAAGCAGCTGAACGCCGTGCACGGTCCGGCGCTCCTCTTCACCGGCGGGGCGGGCATCGTCATGGTCCTCACGTCCGCCGGTGAGACCTTCGAGTTCTCCCAGCTGTGGATCTCGCTCGCGTTCGTGCTGTGGTTCGCCCTGCTCGGCGTGGTGTACGGCCTGCTCGCCCCGGCGACGAAGAAGGCCGGCGAGGGCGACGAGGCGGCCGCCGCCAAGGTGCCGATGTTCACCGGCATCGTCCACCTCCTCGCCGCCGCCACCCTCGTCGTCATGATCTGGAAGCCGGGGCTCTGACCGCCCGGTCGGCCGGTCGCGCCGGCGGGTAGCGCCGTGCACCCGATCGAGCGCCTGCGCTACGTGGCCCGTAGCGGCGGCGGCGACGACGTCGAGCTGGTCGCCGAGTCGGCACGTGCCCTCGCGTCCTTCGCCGACGACCCCGCCGGCCTCGTCGCCGCCGCCCGGCGGCTGCTGGTGCGCCACCCGACGTCGGGGCCGATGTGGTCGATGGCGGCCCGCCTGGTCACCGCGGCGGACCCGTGGGCCGAGGCGGCGGCGGTCGCCTCGGCGGCCGAGGACGACCCCGTGCCCGCCGCGCTGGCCGCCGCCCTGCCCGACGAGGCGACCGTGGTCGTCGTCGGCTGGCCGGTGTCGGTGCTCGCCGCGCTGGTTCGCCGTGGCGACGCGACCGTCCTCGCCGTCGACGACGGGTCGGGCGTCGACGTCGGCCGGGTGCTGGCCCGCGTCGACGTCGAGGTCGTCGACGTCCCCGCCGAGGGCGTCGGCGCCGCCGCGGCCCACGCCGACGTGGTCGCCCTGGAGGCGGTCGCCCTCGGGCCCGACGCGGCGATCGCCAGCCCCGGCAGCCGGGCCGCCGCCGCGGTCGCACGCCACGCGGGCGGCACCGTGTGGCTCACCGCGCCCGCCGGGTCGGTCGTCCCCGCCGCCGTCTACGCCGCCGGTCCGGCCGCGGCGCTGACCTCCCGCCCGGTCGGCGGGGGAGGCGCGGTCGGCTCGTTCGGCTCGTTCGGCCACGACGAGGTGCCGCTCGACCTGGTCGACCGCGTCGTCGGCCCCGACGGCCCCGTCGAGCCCGCCGAGGCGGCGCGGTGGGCCGGGCCGCTCGCGCCCGAGCTGCTGCGCGGCGGCTCGACCCCGGGCACCCACCGACCCGGGCGGGGGTAGCGTCCCCGCCATGCGCATCGGGATCTTCGGCGGCACGGTCAACGACGGCACGGTCGACGACGTGGTCGCCGACGCCCGGCAGGCCGAGGCCGACGGCTTCGCCGCGTACTGGGCGCCGCAGATCTTCGGCCACGACGCCCTCACCGTCCTCGCCGTCGTCTCCCGCGAGGTGCCCCGGATCGAGCTGGGCACCAGCGTCGTACCCACCTTCCCGCGACACCCGATGGTCATGGCCCAGCAGGCGGGGACGGTCAACGCCGTCAGTGGGGGGCGTCTGTGCCTCGGCATCGGCCTGAGCCACCAGATGGTGATCGAGGGCATGTTCGGCCTCGACTTCTCCAAGCCGGTCCGCCACCTGCGCGAGTACCTCGCGGTGCTCGGTCCGCTCAGCCGCGGCGAGGCGGTCGGCCACGACGGCGAGGCCTACCGGGTGCACGGCGCGCTGAGCGCGACCGGGTCGTCGCCGTACCCGATCGTCGTCGCCGCCCTCGGCCCGCAGATGTTGAGGGCGGCGGCCGAGCTGGCCGACGGCACGCTCACCTGGTGCACCGGGCCCGCCACCCTCGCCGGACACACCGTGCCGACCATCACCGCCGCCGCGGAGGCCGCCGGGCGACCCGCGCCGAGGGTGATCGCGGCGCTGCCGGTGTGCGTCACCGACGACCGGGCCGCGGCCGCCGAGCGGGCGGCGAAGGTGTTCGCCGTCTACGGCCAGCTCCCCAGCTACCGGGCGATGCTCGATCGCGAGGGCGCCGACGGTCCCGCCGACATCGCGATCACCGGCTCGGCCGACGAGGTCGTCGAGCGCATCGGCGCCCTCGCCGACGTGGGCGTCACCGACTTCGCGGCGGTCGAGTTCGGCGGCACGCCCGACGAGCGCGGCGCCACCCGCGCCGCGCTCACGTCTCTCCTGGAGCGTCCATGAGCCGCCGTGACCTGATCCGCATGACCGACGGGGAGATCGACTCCTTCCTCGCCGGCCGCCACACGATGAACCTGGCCACCCACAACCACGACGGAACGATCCACCTCGTGGCCATGTGGTACGGGATCCTCGACGACGGCACGATCGGGTTCGAGACCTTCGCCCGGTCGCAGAAGGTGAAGAACCTCCGGCGCGATCCGCGCGTCACCGCCCTGGTCGAGGACGGCGACACGTACTCCGAACTGCGTGGCGTCGAGCTGGTCGGGACCATGGAGGTCGTCGACGACGCCGAGGTGCTGATGGCGATCGCCCGGTCGGTGCTCGCGCGCTACCACCCCGAGGTCGCCGAGGCCGATCGACAGGCGGTCGCCGAGATGGTCATCAAGAAGCGGGTGGCCCTGCTCCTGCGACCCGAGAAGCGGGTGTCGTGGGACCATCGCAAGCTCGAAGGCGGCTACTGACGCCGACCGGGTGGCCCCCGGGCCGGGGCCCGGCTGCTTCGGTAGGGTCGGCGGCCATGGGTAGCGACGTCGACTTCAGCAACGGCAACGGCGGGGCAGGGGGCTACCTCGCCGTCCCCGACGACGGCCGGGGCTCCGGGCCGGGGCTGATCGTCATCCAGGAGTGGTGGGGGCTGGTGCCCCACATCCGCGACGTGTGCGACCGGTTCGCGGCCGAGGGGTTCGTCGCCCTGGCGCCCGACCTGTACCACGGCGAGACCACCACCGAGCCCGACGAGGCCGGGAAGCTGATGATGGCCCTGAACCTCGATCAGGCCGTCGCCGACATGTCCGGCGCCATCGCCTTCCTCCAGGAGCACCCGGCCACCACGTCGGACCGGCTCGGCGTCACCGGGTTCTGCATGGGGGGTGGCCTCGCGCTCGTGCTGGCGGCCGAGCGCCCCGCCGCCTTCGCCGCGTGCGTGCCGTGGTACGGCCTGATCCCCTGGGAGCACGCCCAACCCGAGTGGAGCAACGTGCAGGCGAAGGTGCGCGGCAACTTCGCCGCCGACGACGGCTTCTTCGGGCCCGACCAGGCGGCCGCCCTCCAGCAGACGCTGCGCGACGCCGGCGTCGACGCCGAGCTGAAGGTGTGGCCCGGGGTCGATCACGCCTTCTTCAACGACACCCGGCCCGAGGTCCACGACGCCGCCACGTCGGCGGCCGCGTGGAGCGAGACGGTCGCCTTCCTCCACGCCGAGCTCGACTGACGTGGCGGCGGACGAGGCGGGAGCGGCGGAGCGCTACGTCCGCCTCGGTCTCGCCCTCGGCCGCCACCTCGACGGCCTCGTCGACGCCTACTACGGCCCCGACGCGTGGCGGGTCGAAGCCGAGGCCGGCGCACCGCGCCCCCTGCCCGCGCTGGTCGACGAGGCGGCCCGCCTCGTCGCCGATCTCGACGCCGGCGCCGACCCGTCGGTCACCGGCCGTCGCCGGGCGTGGCTCCGCGGCCAGATCGTCGGGCTCCACACCGTCGCCCGCAAGCTCGGCGGCGAGGACGTGCCCTACCTCGACGAGGTCGAGGCCAGCTACGGCGTGCGTCCCACCGCGGTCACCGAGGACGAGCTGAACGTCGCCCACCGCGCCCTCGATGACGCGCTGCCGGGCGGGGGCGGGCTGCGGGAGCGGATGATCGCCTGGCGCGAGGGCCACACGATCCCGCCCGACCGCCTGGCGGGTGCGGTGCGGACGCTCGCCGACGACTTCGCCGAGCGGACCCGCGCGGCCTTCGGCCTGCCCGACGGCGAGGAGGTCGAGTGGATCCTCGAGACCGACAAGCCGTGGTCGGGGTTCAACTACTACCTGGGCGACCTGCGGAGCCGGGTGGCGATCAACGTCGACCTGCCGGTGCTCACCCTGTCGCTCGGCCACCTCGTCGCCCACGAGGCCTATCCCGGCCACCACACCGAGCACTGCCGCAAGGAGGTCGGCCTGGTCCGGGCCCGCGACCAGATCGAGGAGTCGATCTTCCTGGTCGGCACGCCTCAGTGCCTGCTCGCCGAGGGCCTGGCCGACGTGGCTCTGGAGGCGATCGTCGGCGACGACACCGAGGCGGCCCTCGCCCCGGTCTTCGCCGAGCTCCGCCTGCCGTTCGCGGCCGACGAGGCGGCCCGGGTGCGCGGCGCCCTCGGCCGCCTGAGCGCGGCGCGCGGCAACCTCGCCCTGATGCTCCACGACGAGGGGCGGAGCCACGACGACGTCATCGCCTGGGCCGAGCGTTGGCTGCTCCTGCCCCGTGCCCGCGCCGAGAAGGCGGTGTCGTTCGTCGCCGACCCCACCTGGCGGGCCTACATCTTCTGCTACACCGAGGGCGTCGAGCTGTGCCGCCGCTTCGTCGCCGGCGATCCCGCCCGCTTCGAGCGCCTGCTCACCGAGCAGTTCCTCCCCACCGACCTCGCCGCCTAGCCCGCGCCCGAACGGGTCCGGAGGGAACCCTGACGCGGGTGCGCCGCGACGGTGGTCCCGGGTCAGGCGGGGTGGTCGAGGGCGTTGAAGAGGGTGGTGTTGAGGGCGTAGGCCCGGCGGATCTCGGCGACGACCCGGTCGCGCTCGGCGTCGTCCCACGGCGTGGCGTCGAGGTTGGCGCGGTACTGGTCCTTCAGCGCCTTGGGGCTGGCGACCTCCTCGAAGGTGAAGAAGCGCACGCCCAGGTCGGGGTAGGCCCGGTCGACCGCCCGCCGGATGAACTGCCCCCCGGAGAGGTCGCCGAGGTAGCGGGTGTAGTGGTGGGCGACGTAGCCCGCCGGCCACGCGGCGGTCTCCTCGATGCGATCGGCGTACGCGGTCGTCTCGGCGCGCACCGCGAGGTCGTCGAGCGCGTCGGCCCCGAGGAGCGCGCGCACGTCGTCCTCCAGCGCGGCGACGCGGGTGAGGCCCGGCATCAGGAACGGGGCGATCACCGGATCGCCGGCGAGCCGCTCGCCGACGGACTCGAGCGCCCGGTAGACCACCAGGAGCTGTGCGAGCATCTCGCCCAGCCGCTCGGGGGCGAGCGTGCCCTCGACCAGCTCGCGCATGAGGGCGGAGCCCTCGGCGTCGCGGTGGTCCTGGACGGTCAGCTCGCGGATCGTGGCCGAGAAGCGGTCGGCGGTGTCGGGGGTCTCGAGTGCGGTGCTCACCCCGACAGTGTGGACCCGTCGGGGGACCCGATGCAACGGTTGTCGCGACAAA
>JAAYBP010000131.1 GCA_012730075.1 Acidimicrobiales bacterium
CCGACAGCGGCTTCGAGGCCGGCAGCCTCATCGCGGACGCCGCCCGCACGATCGGTGGCGGGGGCGGCAAGGGCGCCGAGCTCGCCGTCGCCGGCGGCCGTGAACCCGACCGCATCGGCGAGGCGCTGGACCAGGTCCGGTCGCTGATCGGCTGATGCGGGCCCTGGGCATCGACCTCGGTGCGAAGCGGATCGGGGTCGCCCTCTCGAACTCCGAGGGCACCGTGGCCCTGCCCTACGAGGTGGTGGAGCGCACCGGTGACCGCGAGCGGGACCACCGTCGGCTCGCCGAGCTCGTGGAGGAGACCGAGGCCGAGGTGGTCGTCGTCGGGCTGCCGTACTCCCTCGACGGCCGGGTCGGTCCCGCCGCCCGGCGCGCCGTCGCGGAGGTGCGGGCGCTCGAGCGGGTCCTGCCCGTCCCGGTGCACACCCACGACGAGCGGATGAGCACGGTCAGCGCACACCGCTCGCTCGCCGAGGCGCAGATGGACTCCCGCGCCCGGCGCAAGGTCGTCGACAAGGTCGCCGCCGCCGTGATCCTGCAGGCGTGGCTGGACGGCCGGCGCGCCAGGGCCGCCACGCAGACGAACTCCGAGCACGAGGACGCTCCCCGGTGAACCCACCCGACGACTTCGACCCCGAGCACGTCCCGCCGGTCGTGCGGCGCCCACGCCGCGACGGCGCCCAGGTGCGCCGCCCCGCCCGCGTCGGCGCGGCGCCCGCCCGGCCACGTGTGGCGCGCCGTGCCGTGGCCGATCCCGAGCCGCCCCGCGAGGTGGGCACGGCCGGCAGCGGTGGTGGTGGGCACGAGGACGACGACTACGTCGTCCTCCCGCCCTCGAGCAACGGTGCCCGCAGGCTGTTGGCGGTCGGCGGCACCCTGGTGCTCGTCGCGGGGGTCCTGATCGGTGCGGTCCTCATCTGGGCGTCCCGGCAGGTCGACCCGCCGGGCGAGCCCGGCGAGGTCGTCGCCGAGGTGGTCATCCCGGAGGGGTCATCCACCGAGAGCATCGCCAGGATCCTCGAGGAGGCGGAGGTCATCTCCAACGCCCGCCTCTTCCGCTACTACGTCGGGTGGAAGGACGCCGGGCCGTGGGAGGCCGGCACCTACATCGACTTCCGCCGGTCCTCCTCGTTCGACCAGGCGATCGAGGTGCTGGACGGCGGCCCCGTACCCCCCGCCGCCACGGTGGTGCGGATCGTCGAGGGCCGCCGGCTCGAGGACGCGCTCCGCGAGATCGCCGAGCAGATGGAGACGGTCACCGTCGAGCAGCTCGAGGAGGCCCTCGCGAGCGGCGCGGTCACCTCCAGGTACCGCCCGGCCGACGCGAGCTGGGAGGGGTTCCTCTTCCCCGACACCTACCAGTTCTCCGACGACGCCACCGCGGTCGACGTCCTCCAGACGATGGCCTCGAAGATGGACTCGGTGCTCGACGAGCTCGACTACGACAAGGCCGAGACGCTGCAGGGCCGCACCGCCTACGAGCTGGTCACGATCGCCTCGCTGATCGAGAAGGAGACCGGCGCGCCCGAGGAGGAGCGCGGGATGATCTCCCGGACGATCTCCAACCGCCTCGACGCCGGCGAGACCCTCGGCGTCGACGCGTCGGTGCTGTACGGGCTGGGGCGGGCAGACGGCCAACTGACGCGCAGCGACCTCGACACCGACACCCCCTACAACACCCGCCTGCACGCGGGGCTGCCCCCCACGCCGATCGCGCTGCCGGGCAGGGCGTCGCTCGCGGCGGCGATCTCGCCCACCGAGGGCGACTGGAAGTACTACGTGCTCGTGTCCAACGACCCCCCGCGGCACTTCTTCACGGACTCGTACCAGGAGTTCCTCGACGCCAAGGAGGACGCCCAGCGTCGGGGGGTGTTCTGATGCACCCACGAGGTCCGCGGACGTGAGGGTGGATGCCACGACCAAGGTCGCGGCCGTGATCGGCGACCCGGTCACCCACTCGCTGTCGCCACGGATCCACAACGCCGCGTTCGCCGCCGCGGGTCTCGACTGGGTCTACGCGGCGTTCACCGTCCGCGCCGGCGACGCCGTCGGGGCCGTCCACGCGATGCGCACGCTGGGGCTCGGGGGCCTGTCGGTGACGATGCCCCACAAGGCGGCGGTCATCGAGGGGCTCGACGACGTCGAGCCGGACGCGGCGGCGCTCGGCGCGGTGAACTGCATCGCCTGGGACGGTGAGCGGCTCGTCGGCGCCAACACCGATGGCGAGGGCTTCGTCGCCGGGCTGCGCGCCGACCACGGCCTCGACCCCGATGGGACCAGGTGCGTCGTGCTCGGCGCCGGCGGGGCGGCACGCGCGGTGGTGCTCTCGCTGGCCCGTGCCGGGGCGGCGTCGGTCGGCGTCGTCAACCGCACGCGGGCGACCGCCGAGGCGGCCGCGGCCCTCGCGGGCGGGGTCGGCGGCGTGGTCGACCCGGCGGCGATCGCGGACGCCGACGTGGTCGTCAACGCGACCCCCGTGGGCATGCAGCGCGACGGCGCACCCACCGACGAGCTGCCCTGCGAGCCCGGGCTGCTGCACGAGGGCCAGGTCGTCGTCGACCTGATCTACCACCCGCTGCGCACGCGACTGCTCGAGGAGGCCGAGGCGCGTGGCGCGGCCACGTCGAACGGCGTGTCGATGCTCGTGCACCAGGCCGGCGCGGCGTTCGAGCGGTGGACCGGGATCCCCGCCCCGCTGGAGGCGATGCGCAGCGCAGTGGCCGAGGTGACGGAGGGGTCGCCGAAAAGCTGAACCCGCGTCCCCGGCGTGCCGATGGTGTGGGGTGGTCCGTTCGGACCATTTTCCGGAGCACGCAGGAGGATTCGACGTGGCTCTCCAGGGGACGATCGACGCCTTCCCGCTCGCCGACGTGCTGGCGCTGCTGTCCAGCTCGTCGAAGACGGGTCGGCTGGTGCTCGAGGGCGATCGCGGGACGGCCACGTTGTGGATCGAGGAGGGCCAGGTCGTCGGCGGCAGCGGACGGCAGTCCGCCGGTGCGACGGCGGCGAGCCTGGTGTTCGAGCTGCTGCGGTTCGGCGAGGGGTCCTTCTCCTTCGACAGCGGCAGCTCGGGCAGCCCCGAGGTGGCCGTGGCGCCGACCCCGCTCGCCGAGGCGCTCGACGCCGCCCGGGGGCTGCTGCAGGAGTGGGACGCCATCGCGGCGGTGGTGCCCTCGACCCGGCACCGCATCGCGCTCGAACCGCAGCTCAGCGAGCCGTCGGTGACGATCGAGGCGTCGCGCTGGCCGCTGGTCGTCGCAGCCGGGCGGGTCCCCGCCGTCGACGAGGTCATCGACGAGCTCGGCCTCGACGAGCTCGCCGCCTGCGCCGAGATCGCCTCGCTCGTCACGGCCGGGCTGCTCCGGGTCGAGGAGCCACGCGACACCGCCTCGCACGAGACCGGGACCACCCTCGGGGAGGGGTCGGCGCCGCCGCTCCTGCAGGACGAGGAGCCGCCCGCGGCGTTCCCCGACCACTTCCCGATCGACGACCTCGTCGGCACGTCCACGAACGGGTCCGAGGAGCCGTGGACCGGCACCACGGACGGGGACGACTGGGACGTCGTGATCGCCGACACCCTGGAGGGCGACGGTGCGCCCGCGTTCGGGGGTGACCCCGCGCCGGCCGAGCCGGCCGAGCCGGCCGCGGCGGCCGGGGCGCCGGTCGACGCGACCGACGAGGTCCTGCGCCAGATGTCCAAGCTCAGCCCGCAGGCGGCCGAGGCGATCGCCGCCGCGCTCAACCCGACGCCGTCCCCGCCGGCGGAGGACGAGCACCCTGACGGGCCCTCCTTCCTGGGGCTGCCGTGAGCACCACCGACGACCTGACCCGCGTCGAGGACCCCACCACGTACTTCGGGTACCGGTGGCCCGGGGCGGATCCTCTGGCTCCGTCGCTACCGGTACGGTGGAGCGCGGCAGGAGGAGTCGACGACGTGGTGCGAGCAGGCGAGGCGTTCGAGGGGACGTCGACGGGCGAGGGCCCGGAGCCGGACGCGCACGCACGTGGCTGGATCGCGACCGACGGGCAGGACCGCGGCGAGGCGCTGTTCGTGCTCGCCGGCCCGACCCTCGGGGTGGGGCGCGACGAGCAGTCCGGGCCGCCGATGTGGCTGGACCTGCGCCGCCTCGTGAACCTCGACGCCCTCGGCGACCCCGCACCCGGCCCCCGTGGCGAGGTGCTGCAGGAGGTCGAGATCCGCATGGAGGACGGCGAGGTCCTCCGCGCGGGGTGGACGCTGCCGTTCTGCGACCGGGTCGTCGCCACGCTCGAGCGGCTCGCCGGTCGGACCACCGACGAGGGCCCCGACGTGCGCATCGAGGAGGTGCCCGACGCACGCCCGCCCGCGCCGGAGCCGCCCCGGGAGCCCGACGCGGCGCTGCCGACCTCCGGGGCGAGCGCGTTCTCGACCGCACCGACCGCACGGGCGGACGGCGAGCGCCGGGCTGCCGAACCGGCCCCGGCGCCCGAGGCTGCCCCGGCGCCCGAGGCTGCC
>JAAYBP010000014.1 GCA_012730075.1 Acidimicrobiales bacterium
CCCGATCAGCGCCGGACCCGAGCCACCTCGAAGCAGGCGATCGCCGCGGCAACTCCAGCGTTCAGGCTGTCGAGGGGGCCCCACATCGGGATGCTGACGACCTGGTCGCAGCGCTGGCGGACGAGGCGGGACAGGCCGCTGCCCTCGGCCCCGACGACGAGCACGACGGGACGGTCGCCGACCTCCAGGTCCCAGACCGACGCCCCGCCCTCGGCGTCGAGTCCGGCGCTCCAGAGGCCCTGCTCGCGCCAGCGGGAGAGGGCGGCGGGGAGGCCGCCGACGACGGCGATCGGCAGGTGCTCGATGGCCCCGGCCGCGGCCTTGGCGACGGTAGGGGTGACGTGCACCGCCCGGTGGCGGGGCAGGACCACACCGGTGACGCCGGCGGCCGAGGCCGAGCGGAGCATCGCCCCGAGGTTGCCGGGATCGGTCACGCCGTCGAGCGCGAGCAGGAAGGGCGGCCCATCGCCGGAGCCCGAGGCGCGCACGGCTCCGGAGGCGAGGTCGTCGACGTCGACCTCCTCGATCGGGTCGGCGTAGGCGATCACGCCCTGGGGGGCCTCGGTGCGCGCCGCGCCGTCGAGGCGGGTGCGGCTGACGGTGCGCACGGTCACGCGGGCGTCGTCGGCGAGGGCCAGGATCTCCTCGACGATCGGGGCGGACGAGCCATCGGCGACGAGCACCTCCGCCACGCGGCGGTGGCCCGCGAGGAGCAGCTCGCGGACCGCCTGGCGGCCCTCGACCTGGTCGCCGCCGAGCCCGCGGGGGCCACGGCGACGGCGGGGGCCGGCGGCCGCATCGGGCGCGTCGGCACCGGCTGGGCTCCGCGGGTCGGGCTCGCGACCGCGGCGGCTGCCGCCGGACGCCGCCCGCTTCGGCGCTCCCCCGCGACCGCCGCTCCCCCGTCCGGCGCTCCCACGACCAGCGCCGCCCGAGCCGCGACCCCTGCCTCCGCCGGAGCGTCCCCGTCCGCCCGGCTTGCTCATGGTCGCGTCACCACGGCGACGGCGAGGGCCACCACGCCCTCCCCCCGACCGAGCGCACCGATGCCCTCGGTGCGGCGGCCGCTGACGGTGACCGGCGCGCCGACCGCGTCGGACAGGACCTCCGCCATCCGGTCGCGGACGGGGGCGAGCCGGGGGGCGTCGAGCACGACCGAGCAGTCGACGTTGCCCGGTTCCCACCCCTCGGCGCGCACGCGGCGGGTGGCCTCGGCCAGCAGGGCGACGCTGTCGGCGCCCTCCCAGGTCGGATCGGTGTCGGGGAAGTGCTGGCCGATGTCGCCGAGGCCCGCCGCCTTCAGTAGGGCGTCGGTGCAGGCATGGGCGACGGCGTCGGCGTCGCTGTGGCCGGCGAGGCCGGGGCCGTCGGGGAACGTCACCCCGCCGAGGCGGAGGGGCCGGGCGGGGTCGTCGCTCCAGGGGTGGAGGTCGACGCCGAGGCCCACGCGGACCTGCATCACGCTCCCACCGCGGCGGTGCCGAGGGCGCGGGCGAGGGCGTCGAGATCGCCGGGGCGGGTGAGCTTCACGTTGGCCTCCTCACCGGGCACGACCACCACTCGACCACCGGCGTCCTCGACCAGGGTGGCGTCGTCGGACGCCTCGCCCCCGGCGGCGTGGGCCGCGCGCAGCACCGGCGCCCGGAACGCCTGGGGGGTCTGGACCGCCACCAGCACGTCGCGGTCGACGGTACCGCCGGCCCGGAACCGCAGGCTGTCGACGATGTCGACCCCGGGTACCGCGGCGTCGGCCCCGGCGTCGACGGCGGCGACCACCGCGGCGAAGAGGGCCGGCGACGCGGCCGGGCGGGCGGCGTCGTGGACGACGACGACCTCGACGCCGGCGGGGACGGCCGCCAGACCGGACCGCACCGACTCCGAGCGGCTGGCGCCCCCCGCGACGACGACGTCCGAGCCGTCGGCGCCACCGATGGGCGCGTCGTCCTCCCTCCCGGCGGGAACGACGAGGACCACGCCCCCGCCCAGCGAGCGGGCGGCGGCGACGCTCCACGCGACGACGGGGCGCCCGGCGACCTCGACGAACTGCTTGGCCGCGCCGAACCGGGACCCCGATCCGCCGGCCACGACGACGACCCACGGCCGGTCGAGCCGCGGCGTCCCGCCGTCGGGGAGGTCGTCGTCGGTCACCGGCGGGACGCTACGCCACCACGTCCCCTCGTCGTCGTCGAACGACGAGGGGACGCGGCTCCGATCGTCGTCGGATCCGGGTGGCGTCAGGCCTGGGCGGCGGCGAAGCCCCGGTCGAGGTCGGCGATGATGTCCTCGACCGACTCGATGCCCACCGACAGGCGCACCATGCCGGCCTCGACCCCGACGGCGGCGTGCTCGTCGTCGGAGAGCTGGCTGTGGGTGGTCGACGCCGGGTGGATCGCCAGGCTGCGCACGTCGCCCATGTTGGCGACGTGGCTGTGGAGCTTCAGGCCCTCGACGAACTTCGCGCCGGCCTCACGCCCCCCGGCGATGATGAACGCCGGCACCGAGCCGTAGCCACGGCCGCCGGTGATCGCGGTGGCGGTCGCGTGCCATGGCGAGTCGGGCAGGCCCGCCCACTGCACCCGCTCGACCTGCGGGTGCCCGGCGAGGTACTCGACGACGGCGGCCGCGTTGGCGTTGTGCCGCTCCATCCGCAGGCTGAGCGTCTCTAGGCCCTGGAGCAGCAGGAACGCGTTGAACGGGCTGATGGCGGCGCCGATGTCGCGCAGGAGCTGCACCCGGGCCTTGATGATGTAGGACCCGGCGCCGAGGGCGGGCCAGTAGGCGAGGCCGTGGTAGCTGGGGTCGGGCTCGGTGAACTGCGGGAACTTGTCGTTGGCGGAGAAGTCGAACGATCCGCCGTCGACGATGACGCCCGCGATCGACGTGCCGTGACCGCCGATGAACTTGGTGGCCGAGTGCACGACGATGTCGGCCCCGTGCTCGAAGGGACGGATCAGCCACGGCGTGGCGATCGTGTTGTCGACGATCAGGGGTACACCGCTGTCGTGGGCGACCCCGGCGACCCCCGAGATGTCGAGGAAGTCGTTGCGCGGGTTGCCGATCGACTCGGCGTAGAAGGCCTTGGTCTCGGGACGGACCGCGGCGCGCCACGCGTCGAGGTCGTTCGCGTCCTCGACGAAGGACACCTCGATGCCGAGCTTGGGCAGCGTGTGGCGGAACAGGTTGTAGGTGCCGCCGTACAGGGACGCGGCCGACACGATGTGGCTGCCCGCCTCGGCCAGGTTGAGGATGGCGAAGGTCTCCGCCGCCTGGCCCGACGACACCGCCAGCGCGCCGGGGAGCCCCACCGCGGTGGTGGGGGCGCCCTCGAGCGCGGCCACCCGGGCCTCGACCACGCCCTGGGTCGGGTTCATGATCCGCGTGTAGATGTTGCCGATCTCCGACAGGGCGAACAGGTTCGCCGCGTGCTCGGAGTCGCGGAACTGGAACGAGGTCGTCTGGTAGATCGGTACCGCCCGGGCCCCGGTGGTCGGGTCCGGTTCCTGACCGGCGTGGATCTGACGGGTCTCGAAGCCGCGGTAGATGTCGTCGTCGCTCATGGGGTCGCACCCTAGCCAGCCGAACGCCCCAAAAGTCGACCGGATAGGTCAGCTATTTGGATCACGGTCGTTCCGGGGCGGCCCCGGACCCTCGGGCGATCCGCGCGGTCCGGGCGGTCGCGGCGGCTCGTGCGACGGCCCGCTCCGAGGACCGCCATTCCGGCGGACACGGTCGTAGGGTGCGGAGCGTGCACGTCGACCAGCTCTGGATCCACCCCGTGAAGTCGATGATCGGGATGCCGGTCGAGTCGATCGACGTGACCGGCACGGGTGTCGCCGGCGACCGCACGTGGGCCGTGCGCGACGAGGTCCGGGGCGGCATCCGCGGCGCCAAGAAGATCGGCGGGCTGATGCGGCTCGCCGCCCGCTACCGCGACGGGTTCGACGGCCCGGTCGACATCACCCTCACCGACGGCACGACGGTCGGCACCGACGACCCCGAGGCCGCGGCGCGGGTCAGCGCCGACCTCGACCACGAGGTCACCCTGTGGCCCCTCCGTCCCGCCGACGACCTCGACCACTACCGCCGCGGCGCCCCCGACTCCGACGACCTGCTCGAGGAGCTGCGCTCGATCTTCGGCCGCGACGAGGACGAACCCCTGCCGGACCTGAGCGTCTTCCCGCCGGAGATCCTGGAGTTCGAGTCACCGCTCGGCACCTACGTCGACGCCTTCCCCGTCCTGGTGATGACGACCTCCGCGCTGCGCACCCTGACCGAGGCCCTCCCCGACCAGGTCATCGACGTCCGCCGCTTCCGCCCCAACGTGATCGTCGACACCGGTGACGAACCCGGGCACCCCGAGCTGGGTTGGCAGGGACGCCGCCTCCGCCTCGGCGAGGCCGAGCTCGAGCTGGTCACGCCGTGCCCCCGCTGCGTCATGGTCACCCGGGAGGTCACCCCCGACATCCCCGCCGACCGGGGAATCCTGCGCCACGTCATCCGCGAGCTCGACCAGAACCTCGGCATGTACGCGAACGTCATCCGCCCGGGCCGGGTCGAGCGGGGCGATCCGGTCGAGCTGATCTGAAGCCGAGCGCTCCTTCCCTGGTCACGGCGTTGGCGGGCCGCCCGCGCACCGACTGCCGTGCGCGAGCTCGCCACCACGTGACGTGACGATGTGACGGATGTTGCGGGACGCGTACGATGCCACCCGTGGTCGACACCTCCCTCCTGCGCGACGTCCCCCTCCTCACCGAGCTGAGCGAGGAGGAGATGGCCACCATCGAGGCGGCCACCAGCGCCACCGACCTCCTCCGGGGCGACCTCCTCTTCGCCGAGGGCGAGACGCCGACCCACCTGCACGTCGTCGTGAACGGCCGGGTCGCCATCTCGAAGCGGTCGGTCGACGGCCGCGAGTCGATGGTCGCCCTGATGGAGCGGGGCGACGTCCTCGGGGAGATGTCGCTGTTCGACGGCCTGGGCCGGTCCGCCGAGGCCCGGGCGCTCGAACCGTCGCAGGTGCTCACCATCCCGTTCGAGCCGCTGCGGGCGATCTACGAGAACCGCCCCGCCCTGCTCTGGAGCGTCGTGCACCTGCTGGTCAGCCGGCTGCGGAGCACCGACACCGCCCTGGCCGACTCGGTGTTCCTCGACGTCACCGGCCGTACCGCCAAGCGCCTGCTCGAGCTGGCCGGGGAGGACGACGAGTTCGTCCTCCCGATCACCCAGGAGGAGCTGGCCGGCATGGTCGGCGCCTCCCGCGAGCGGGTCAACAAGGCGATCGCCAGCTTCGTCCGTCTCGGCTGGATCGAGCAGCAGGACCGCCGGTACCACATCGTCAACCGCACCGAGCTGAGCCGCCGCTCCCGCTGAGCCGCCGTTCGGGCGATCGCTCGGTTAGCCGAGGAACACCCCCACCCGGGCCCACGCGTCGGCGGCGTCGACCGGCCGGTGGGCCGGGCGGCTCGGATCGTGCACGAAACCGTGGTCTGCGCCCTCGTAGCGCACGACCTCGGCCCCGCGGGCGGCCAGGGTGTCGAGGTCGTCGACCGGCACCCACGGATCGGCGGTGCCGCAGACCATCAGGATCGGCGCCGGGTCGTCTGAGGCGGCCAGCACTTCGAGCGGCTCGCCCAGGGTCACGGTCGACCAGTGTTCGGGCAGGCGCACCATCCCGTAGAACGAAACCGCCCGGTCGAAGCGACCCGTCGCCGCCCCCTTGAGGGCGAAGCTGCCGCCCATGCAGAAGCCGAGGATCGCCACCGGGCTCACCGCGAGGAGATCGGCGGCCGCGGCGGCGTCGCCGAGGAGGGCCGAATCGTCGAGCGTCCCGGCGACCTCGAGGCGCGTCTCGATGGGGAGGTCGGTGCGCCCGGGCCAGGGCTCGAAGCAGGCGACCGCCCAGTCGTTCTCGGCGGCGAGGCGGTCGCACAGGTCGGTGAACAGCGGGCGCAGGCCGCCGATGTCGGGGACGATCACCACCCCCCGCGACGGGGTGTCGCCGCCGGCGACGTAGCAGGCGGTCCCGGACGGCAGCGCTTCCATCACCGACCGAGCATCGCAGACCACGTCCTCGGCCGCTCCCGTCCCGCCGAGTCCGACCGCCGCCAACCCAACCGAACCGGCGCGCGATCTCCGCCCGGGGCGGCGGGAATCGCGCGCCACTTCGAGGGGGGAAGGGGTGCGCCATCGCGGTGCGCGTGGCGGTCCCTAGGGTGGGCGCGATGCCTTCCGCCGACGACGCCCGCCAGGCCGGCCTGCGGGCCGTCACCTCCCTCCAGCAGGGCATAACCGAGCGGCTCGCCCGGCTGATCCGCTCCGACGAGGAGTGGGCGGCCCAGGCGGTCGACGTCGGCCTGGTCGACCGCGACTGGCTCGACGACCCGCGGGCGAACCCGGCGCGCGTGGCGCCCCCGGTCGAGGTCCTCCAGCGCTTCCTCGAGCGGACGACCGAGCAGCGGCCGTCGGTGCTCGCCAACCTCGGGCTCAGCGCCCTCCAGGCGATGTCGCTCGTGCGGTCCGACACCGGTGACGGCGCCCTCTCCCCCGTCACCGTCGTGTTCACCGACCTCGAGGGGTTCACCAGCTACACCGCGGCCCAGGGCGACGACGCCGCCGCCCACCTGGTGGCCGAACACAACCGTTGGGTCGGTCCGGTCGTGCGTAGCCGGGGCGGCCACGTCGTCAAGCGCCTCGGCGACGGCCTGATGCTCTCGTTCCCGGCGCCGGAGGCCGCCGTGCTCGCCGCCGTCGAGCTGGTGAGCGACGACCCGGGTCCGCTCGGCGTGCGGGCCGGGCTCCACCACGGCGAGGCGATCGTCAGCCACGACGACGTCGTCGGCCACGTCGTCAACGTCGCCGCCCGCCTCACCGAGGAGGCACGCGGCAGCGAGGTGCTCGCCTCGGTCGACGTGCGCAGCGCGGTGTCCGACCTTCGCGGCGTCCGCTTCGACCGGGCCCGCCGCTACAAGCTTCGGGGCCTCGACCCGGTGTCGGCCTGCCGGGTCCACCCCGTCGACGGCTGAGCGACCGCCCGAGCCAGCGCCGTCGCGACCCGACCGGGCCCCGCCGAGCGATCCCGCCGGCCGTCAGCTGTAGCGATCGAGGATGCTGGCCTCGGCCAGGCGGGACAGGCCGTCCTTCACCGCCTGGGCGCGGAGCTTGCCGACTCCGGCCACCTCGTCGAGCTCCTCGATCGAGGCGCGCAGCACCTTCTGGACGTCGCCGAAGCGGTCGACGATCGCGTCGGCGACCCCCTCGGGCAGGCGGGGGATCCGCGCCAGCAGTCGGTGGCCTCGGGGCGACAACGACTCGTCGAGGTCGGGCGGG
The DNA here is from genome assembly GCA_012730075.1 of Acidimicrobiales bacterium. Taxonomy (GTDB): domain Bacteria; phylum Actinomycetota; class Acidimicrobiia; order Acidimicrobiales; family Iamiaceae; genus Iamia. Next base: position 7,327 of record JAAYBP010000014.1, read on the forward strand.
CCGTCGGAGAGGTGCACGGCCGAGGCCACCTGCTTGAGCTCGACGAGGTCGTCGTCGGCCAGGTTCGACAGGGCGGCCAGCGCCTCCTCGAGGTGCCAGGTGTCCTCCTCGTGGAAGTAGTCGCGCACGACGAGGCGGCGGTCGTCGCCGATGCCGCCCATCAGCTCCTCGAGCTGGAGCCGCACCAGGCGCCCGTCCTCGCCGAGCTCGACGATGTAGCCCTCGATCTCGGCCGCGATGCGGGCGACCATCTCGCTGCGCTGGAGCACGGTGACGACGTCGCGCAGGGTGACGAGGTCCTCGACCTCCAGAGCGGACAGGGCGACGGTGACCTCGTCGAGGCGGTCCTTGTAGCGCTCGAGGGTCTGCACCGCCTGGTTGGCCCGGGCGATGACCCGCGGCACCGGGTCGATCTGGTGCTTCTGGTCGCCGACGTACACGCTGATGACGTTCATCCGCTGCGAAACGGAGATCACCGGCACGTTGATCGACCGGGCGACCCGCTCGGCGGTGCGGTGACGCGTGCCGGTCTCGGTCGTCGGCACGTTCGGGTTGGGCACGAGGTGGACGTTCGCCCGGGCGATGCGGCTGGCGTTGGTGGCGAGGACGATGGCGCCGTCCATCTTCGACAGCTCCGACAGGCGCTGCGGGCTGTACGCGGCGTCGAGCAGGAACCCGCCCGAGCAGATGTTCAGCACCTGGGGACCGTCGCCCACCACGATCA
>JAAYBP010000132.1 GCA_012730075.1 Acidimicrobiales bacterium
GGGCCGAACAGCTCCGCACCCGCAACCCCGACGCGGTGCGGGCCGGCATCGTCGGTTCGCCCGAGTTCCTGAGCCGCGCCGGCGGCGTCGACGGTTGGGGCCCGGCCGTGTACCAGCTCCTGCTGCGGCGACCGGCGACGTCCGCCGAGGCGGCCGCGGCCAAGGCCGCCATCGCGGGCGGCCAGAGCCGGGCGGGCTTCGCGGCACAGCTCCTCGGTTCGCCCGAGGCCGACACCGTCACCGTGCAGTCGGTGTACGAGGCGTACCTGCGGCGGACGCCACCCGCTGGTGAGGTCGCCTTCTGGGTCGGCCGTCTCCAGGGCGGGGCCTTCGAGACCCGCATGGTCGTCGAGATCGTCGCCGCGCCGGAGTACTTCGAGGGGAGCTGACCCGACTTCGGGACCGCGGATCGGCGGCGGTCGGCCGCGGTCCCGAAGGATTTTCCTCCCCGCCGCGACGGATGGGGGCGTCCTCGCTCGTTGCTAACGGTGGCACCGCCGGTGCCGCGACGAGCGCAGACGGGCCGCGTGCGGCCCGCGGGAGGCCGCCATGGAGACGATCCGCACCCTCGCCACCCGGCCGGGACACCGTCGGTCGAGGCGGTTGAGTCGAGCGACCGTGGTGGGCGGCGCGCTCCTGCTGCTGGCCACGCTGGCCGGCTGCGACCGCCTCGCGTTCACCTGGGGTGGCACCGTCGCCGAGTTCGGCCCGGTCGCGACGTCGACCGGCTGGACCGACGTCGACGGGGGGTTCCGCCACACCTGCGCCCTCCGGTCCGCGGAGCTCTACTGCTGGGGCGAGAACGAGGAAGGTCAGCTCGGGATCGGGTCGACCGATCCGGCGTCGACCCCCCAGCGCGTCGGGGACGGGAAGACCTGGAGCGACGTGAGCGTGGGCAGCGCGCACTCCTGCGGCATCCGGGCCGGGCAGCTCTACTGCTGGGGCGCGAACGACGTGGGCCAGCTCGGCATCGGCGACGGACCGGGCTCGCCGACCCCCGTCCGGGTCGGGCAGTCCGCCAACTGGACCGCGGTCACCGCCGGCTCCGGGCACACGTGCGCCATCCGGTCGCCGGGCCAGATGTGGTGCTGGGGTGCCAACGGCGAGGGCCAGGTCGGTAACGGGAACAGGGAACAGCAGTCCTGGCCGACGGTCCTCATCACCGCCTCCCACACCTGGACCGACGTCGCCGCCGGTGCGCTCCACACCTGCGGCACGCGGAGCGGCGGGCTGTACTGCTGGGGCGACAACGCCTTCGGCCAGATCGCCGACGGGGGGTCCAGCGACGCCCTGGAGCCGAAGCGCATCGGTACCGGGACGACCTGGGACACCGTCGCCTCGGGCAACTACCACAGCTGCGCGCGGACCCTCGCCAGCGACCTCTTCTGCTGGGGGGACAACGGCGGCGGTCAGGTCGGTGACGGGACCAGCGGCAACGTGCGGCGCTCCCCGGCCGAGGTGGGCGCCGGGCAGCAGTGGACGGGCCCGGTGGCGGCGGGCGACGCCCACTCCTGCGCCAGTACCACCGGTGGCGCGCTGTGGTGCTGGGGAGTGAACGCACTGGGCCAGCGCGGGGTGGTCCTCCCCCAACAGGCGACGACCCCCGTGAGGGTCGGCTCGGAGGGCGGTTGGGGGAAGGTCGGGGCCGGCAACGCCCACACGTGCGGCGTGAACGCTGGACGTCTGTGGTGCTGGGGTCACAACGCCTATCTCCAGGTGGGAGACGGCACGACCATCAACCGGTTCTTGCCCGTCACCGTCGGCCCGGAGGTCGATTGGAGCTCGATCTCGACCTACTCATCGATCACCGCCGTCCAGAGGACGAGCACCTGCGGGATCCGGTCGGGGGAGCTGTGGTGCTGGGGGAGGAACACCTACGGACAGCTCGGCGACGGCACGACGGGGACCGGTCGCGACCACGCGGTGCGCGTCGGCACGGCGGAGGACTGGAACGTGGTGGCGATGGGAAACGGACACGCCTGTGGGATCAAGGCCGACGGCGAGCTGTGGTGCTGGGGCCGCAACGGCGACGGACAGGTCGGCAACGGCACCTACACGGACCGTACGACCCCGGCCCGGATCGGTGGCCGCACGGACTGGACGTCGGTGGCGACCGGGTCGCGGCACACGTGTGGTGTCGCGGGCGGGGTGCTGTGGTGCTGGGGTAGCAACGTCAGCGGTCAGGTCGGCGACAGCACGACCGCGACCCGCAACGCCCCCACGGCGGTGTCGGCACCGTTCTCCGGATGGACGAGCGTCAGCGCCGGTGGCGACGACCTGGCTGGAGCGGGCCACACGTGCGCGATCCGGAGCCCCGGCGAGCTGTGGTGCTGGGGTCGCAACACCTCGGGCGAGGCCGGGCTGGGTGCGGTGACCGGAACGGTCGTGCCCCTACGGGTCGGCGCCGCGTCGGACTGGAAGCAGGTCGACGCCGGCGAGCGTCACACCTGTGGGCTCCGTGGCGCCGGCGCGCTGTGGTGCTGGGGCTACAACGCCTCGGGCCAGGTCGGTGACGGGACCACGACGCAGCGTACGACGCCGGTGCCGGTCGGTTCGGCGACGGACTGGAGGACGGTGACCGTGGCGGGCACGCTCTTCCACGGCGGGCACACCTGCGCCATCCGCGGGGGGAGCGGACAGCTGTGGTGCTGGGGCTCCAACCTGGCGGCGCAGTTCGGCGACGGGACCATCTCGGACGGCAGCACCGTCCCCGTCCGGATAGGCACGAGCGAAGGCTGGTCCCGGCTCGACGCGGGCGGCGGCGGCACCGCCGGCACCCGGAGCCGCTAGCGGCCTCACCTGCTCCCGGGCGGTCCCCGCCTCCCCGTGACCTCACCCACCGAAACGCGTTGGTAGGGTGCCGACGCACCCACGGAGGGTGTCGGGGCTCGCCAGGGAGACGGTCTTCATGCAGGTCAGCGGCGGCGGCCTCGCGGTGGACGCTCCTTCCTCCGGCGCGCCCTCCTCCGACGCGGGATCGTCGACGGGCGAACGGCCGATCAGCGGCCTCCGGGGATACTCGCCGGGCCTCGACGGCCTCCGCGCGGTGGGCATGGCCTTCATGCTCGGCTTCCACGCCGAGATGCCGTGGTCGAAGGGCGCGTTCCTGGCGCTGTCGCAGTTCTTCACCCTGTCCGGCTTCCTGGTCATGACGGTGCTGCTGAACAGCGCACGCGGCACGGGTCGCGTCGACCTCCGTCGCTTCTGGACCCGACGGATCCGGCGCCTCGTCCCCGGCCTGCTCATGGGCCTCGCCGTGATCGTCGTGTACGGGGCGACCGTCGCCGACGCGTCCCAGGCCGACGTGCTCCCCCGTCAGGTCGCCGGGGCGGCGCTCAACGTCTCGAACTGGCTGTTCGTCGCGGACGGCACCTCCTACGTCGACCAGTTCGCGTCGCCGTCCCCGGTCCGACACTTCTGGTCGCTGTCGGTGGAGGAGCAGTTCTACCTCGTGCTCCCCCTGCTGTTCGTCGGGGTGCTCGCCGCCACCCGCTCCCGTCGCGTCCTCGTCGCCGTCATGGCCACCCTGTGCGTGGCGTCGGCCGCCTGGATGGCGTTCCTGGGCGTCAGGGGGGCCGGGATCGATCGTCTGTACTACGGCACCGACACCCGGCTGGCCGAGATGCTCGCGGGGGTCGTGGCCGCGCTGCTGCTCGACGCGGGCGGCCGCAGGCTGACGGCGCGGGCGTGGGTCGTGCTGGGGTGGGCGGGCGCGGTCGCGTACGTCGGTGCGCTGATCGGCCTGGCGACGGTGCCGCTGGAGGACGGGCCGATCTGGCGCGGCGGGATCCTGCTGTTCGCGGTGTCGACGGTGCTGGTGATCCTCGGGATCCTCGGCGGCCACGGACCGCTCCGCGCGCTCGGTTGGGGCCCGCTGGCCGCGATGGGCCGCATCACCTACGGCCTGTACCTGTACCACCTGCCGATCTTCCTGTGGCTGACCGAGGAGCGCACCGGCCTGTCGACGTGGCCGCTGTTCGCCCTGCGCCTGGCGGTGACGTTCGCGATGGCGATCGCCTCGTACCACTGGCTCGAGATGCCGGTGCGGACCGGCCGTTGGTTCTCGTCCGGGCGGGTGCGGTTCGCCGCCTGGCCGGTGGCGGCGGTCCTGTTGATCGTGGCGTGCATCCTCACCGCCGGTGGAGGGCGCGCCGATCCCCTCGCCGCGCTCCGCGGCGAGTCGGTCACGCCCGACGTCGTGGGCGACGGCGTGGTCGACGTGCTCGTGCTCGCCGACGACACCGGCGAGGACGTCGTGGAGGCACTGGCGGAGGGCGCGGAGGACGGGGCGGAGGACGGCTCCCCGCCGCTGCGGATCGTCCGGGGCGGCGATGTCGACTGCGGATCGCCCCGCCAGGAGGACGGAGCCTGGTCGTGCGGCGCGTGGGAGGACACCTGGCCCGGCCTGATCGCCGAGCACGATCCCGACGTCGTGCTGCTGTGGATGTCGGACCTGCCGGGGCTGGACGCGGTCGACCCGTCGCAGGACTCCAGCGAGGTGGCGTCGCAGCTCATGCGGTCGGGCATCGACCTCCTGTCCGCGGAGGGGGCCAACGTCGTGTGGTCCACCGTGCCGCTCAACTTCCTCCAGCTCGCGAACCGACCGCCGTTCCACCGGGCGATGATCGAGGCGCTGACGAGCGAGCCGGCCTTGCGCTCGGCGGGGACGATGCCGCTCGACGGTGACGTCGTCGACGTCGAGCGGTCCGTTTCGGTCCTGCGCGACGCCCTCCCCCTCTACCAGCGCATCCCCGACGACGGGCGGGTCCGGATCATGGTCGTCGGGGACTCCCAGGCCCGGGCGATGGGCTACGGCCTCGAGCTCTTCTTCGCGGATCGTGACGACGCCCAGGTGTGGAACGTCGCGGCCAACGGCTGCGGGATCCTCAACGACGGCGAGTCGGAGGGCCTGTTCGGAGACGAGGGGGTGAACGCCCCCGCCCAGTGCCGGGCCGCGCTCGGCGCGTGGCAGGACAACGTCGACCGGTTCCGACCCAACTACGTGCTGGTGCTGAGCAGCGTCCGGGACCTCCAGGACCGGCGCCTCGAAGGATGGTCCGGGTACGAGTCGCCGGGCGACGCGGACTTCGACCGGTACATGGTCGACCGGTACGTCGACGCCGTGGACGTGCTCTCGTCGCGCGGGGCCCGGGTCGTCTGGATGGAGGCACCGTGCGTCGACATCTCGGCGGACGTGGGCGACGGGTCGACGGCGGGCGACCAGGACCGGATCGACCACCTGAACGAGGTGGTCCTGCCCGAGGTGATCACCGAGCGGCCCGACGTGGTCGACACCTATCCGCTCGACGAGATCCTCTGCCCCGACGGCGAGGGGCTGACCGAGGTCGACGGGATCTCGCCCGTCCGCCCCGACGGGGTGCACCTGTCGCCCGACGCCGCGGAGTGGCTCGCCGGGGTGCTCGCCGACGAGGTGCTCGGGCGCTGAGCCGAACGCGGCCTCGTAGCCGCGTGACCTGAGTCCGTCTCGTCAAGAAACTTGACAATGGGTGTGTCAAGTCTGGACAGGGGCCTTATCGTGGACGCATGGCGTTGGACCCGAACCGATGGACCCTGAAGACCCAGGAGGCCGTGCAGGCCGCGACCGATTCGGCGCGTGCCGCCAGCAACCCGGAGGTGACCCCCGACCACCTGCTCCTCGCCCTGCTCGGTCAGGTCGACGGGGTCGTGCTCCCGATCCTCGAGAAGGTGGGCGCCACGCCCGTATCCCTCCGCAACGCCGCGCAGGACCGCCTGGCGAAGCTGTCCAAGGCGTACGGCAGCGACGTCCGCCTCTCTCGGGACCTCACCCAGGTCATGGACCGCGCCGACGAGGTCCGCGTCGACCTCACCGACGAGTACCTGTCGACCGAGCACCTCCTCGTCGCGCTGGCCGACCGCATCGGCGTCGCCGCCGACGAGCTGATGGTCGCCCTCCGCGACGTGCGCGGCAGCCACCGGGTGGTCAACCAGAACCCGGAGGACACGTTCCAGGCGCTCGAGCAGTACGGCGTCGACCTCACCGAGGCGGCCCGCCAGGGCAAGCTCGACCCGGTCATCGGCCGCGACGAGGAGATCCGCCGCACGATCCAGGTGCTCAGCCGACGCACCAAGAACAACCCGGTGCTGATCGGCGAGCCGGGCGTCGGCAAGACCGCCATCGTCGAGGGGCTGGCCCGCCGCATCGTCGAGGGCGACGTGCCCGAGGGCCTCAAGAACCGGCGGGTCGTGTCGCTCGACCTGGGCGGCATGGTCGCCGGCGCCAAGTACCGCGGCGAGTTCGAGGAGCGCCTGAAGGCGGTGCTGAAGGAGATCACCGACTCCGAGGGTGAGGTGATCACGTTCATCGATGAGCTCCACACGATCGTCGGCGCCGGCAAGGCCGAGGGCTCGATGGACGCCGGCAACATGATCAAGCCGATGCTGGCCCGCGGCGAGTTGCGCCTCATCGGGGCCACCACCCTCGACGAGTACCGCAAGTACATCGAGTCCGACGCCGCCCTCGAACGCCGGTTCCAGCAGGTGTTCGTCGGCCAGCCGTCGGTCGAGGACACCATCGCGATCCTGCGCGGGCTCAAGGAGCGCTACGAGGTGCACCACGGCGTCCGCATCCAGGACTCCGCCCTCGTCGCCGCGGCCGTCCTGTCCGACCGCTACCTCACCGGCCGCTTCCTCCCCGACAAGGCGATCGACCTGGTCGACGAGGCCGCGTCCAAGCTGCGCATCGAGATCGACTCGCTCCCGACCGAGATCGACGTGGTCGAGCGGCGCGTCCGCCAGCTCGAGATCGAGCGGGTCGCCCTCGCCAAGGAGACCGACGACGCGTCGAAGGAGCGGCTCGAGGCCCTCGACCGCGAGCTGGCCGAGCTCAACGAGCAGGCGAGCGCGATGAAGGCGCACTGGCAGAACGAGAAGGAGGCCATCGAGGACATCCGCGAGCTGAAGGAGTCCCTCGAGGCCCGTCGCAGCGAGCTCGAGCGCGAGCCCGACCTCGAGAAGGCGGCCGAGATCCGCTACGGGCAGATCCCGGCGCTCGAGAAGCAGGTCGAGGAGGCCACCGCGCGCCTCGGCGAGCTCCAGCAGAGCCAGAAGATGCTGAAGGAGGAGGTCGACGAGGACGACGTCGCCGAGATCGTAAGCAAGTGGACCGGCGTTCCCGTCACCCGGATGATGGAGGGCGAGATGGCGAAGCTCGTCCGCATGGAGGACGTGCTCCACGCCCGGGTCGTCGGCCAGGAGGAGGCGGTCACCGCGGTCGCCAACGCGATCCGCCGCAGCCGGGCGGGCCTGTCCGACCCGCACCGTCCCATCGGCACGTTCCTGTTCCTCGGCCCCACCGGCGTCGGCAAGACCGAGCTGGCCCGCACGCTCGCCGAGTTCCTGTTCGACGACGCCCGGGCGATGATCCGCATCGACATGAGCGAGTACATGGAGAAGCACTCCGTGTCCCGCCTGATCGGGGCCCCGCCCGGTTACGTCGGCTACGACGAGGGCGGCCAGCTCACCGAGGCGGTCCGCCGCCGTCCCTACTCGGTCGTCCTGCTCGACGAGATCGAGAAGGCGCACCCCGACGTCTTCAACGTGCTGCTCCAGGTGTTCGATGACGGACGTCTCACCGACGGCCAGGGGCGCACGGTCGACTTCACCAACTCCGTGCTGATCATGACGTCGAACCTGCCCGGCGACCCGAGGGACTTCTTCAAGCCCGAGTTCGTCAACCGCATCGACGACATCGTCCGCTTCCGGTCGCTCACCGAGGACGACCTGCGGGCGATCATCGACATCCAGCTCGATTCCCTCCGCCGCCGCCTCGAGGACCGGCGCATGGCGCTGGAGGTCACCGACGCGGCCCGCGCCAGCCTCGCCAAGGAGGGCTTCGATCCCGCGTTCGGTGCCCGTCCGCTCAAGCGGGTGATCCAGCGCGAGATCGGTGACCGGCTCGCGGTCGAGATCCTCGAGGGCAAGGTCGCCGACGGCGACTCGATCGTGGTCGACGTCGACGCCGACGGCGAGATCACCGTCGGCACCTGATCAGCGACGGGGCTCGGCCTCGTCGCGATAGCGGTCGACCAGATCGACGATCTCGGCCCGGACCCGGGTCAGCTTCGACGCCATCGGGGCGTCGACGTCGTCGGGCACCGCGGGGGGCGGCTGGCCCCGCTGCGCGGCCTGGAGCACCGCCGCCGTGAAACGCGTGACGGCGTGGCGCCGCTCGGACTCGCTGGTGCGCCAACGCGTCCACTCCGGCTCCAGTTGGCCGTCGGGACCCTCGATGTAGAACTCGGGCGAGACGTAGTGGGCGAGGCCCCCGATGTGGAGGATCGACCCGATCTCGCGGTGGGTCAGCGTGCCGCCGTCGACCTGGATCATGGCGTTGACGACCTTTGCGGTGTCGTACACGTGATAGAGCGCCCCGCGCTCGGCCAGGAGGGAGCGGATCGGGTCGGACAGGTCGGGGCCCGCCGAGCCGAAGTAGATCCCCCACCGGTCGATGGTGGCGTCCAGCACCGACCGCCGGTAGATCGCGAGGTGCGGGCTCCCGAACACGAAGCCATCCGGGGTGAAGAAGTGCTCGCCGGCGACCCCCGGGTGGCCGGCCGGCACGACGTTGCTGTCGGTCCAGACCTCGGTTCCGGAGGTGACCACGTCGGCGTCGGCGAGGTCGGCCGCGAGGTCGGCGACGAACGGCCCGACGGCCTTGATGTCGGGGTCGACGAGCGAGAACCAGTCACCGTCGGCGCGCTGGCGACGCACCGCCTCGAGGCAGAAGCCGTGGGACTCCAGGACGTCGGGGGAGACGTCGAGCACCTCGACGACCTGCTCGGGGTGGAGCGAGCGGAACCGCTCCATCGCCTCGACCTGGTCCGGCGCGCACTGGTTGGCCACGAACCGGAACCGCGCCTCGGTGTGGGCCATCAGGCTCTGCACGAAGTACCGCATCGTCGGGAACGTCACCCCGGTCCAGACCACGTTGAACACGAGGTCCGCCTCCGCCGGTGGCGCGGGCCGGTCGGCCATCAGCGGGGGTCCCACGGGAGGGCGGTCCAGGGGACTGTCCACGACGGGCGAACCTAATCGGCGGGCCTGCGCCCGCCGGTCCGGCCGATCGGGGCGGGCGGGGCCGCCGCTATCGTCCGGTCGATGGTCGCCGACCCCGCGACACCGCGTGTGCCGATGGGCGACGAGCGGTTCGTCTTCAACATCGTGTGGACGGGTGACACGTTCACCCACCTCCAGGTGTTCACGGCCAGCGTGCTGGCCCACTGCGGGGCCCGGCTCCGCTTCGTCGGCAACCAGTGCCCGCCGTCGCAACTCGACGCCATGGCCCGGTTCGCCGAGGCCCACCCGGGGCGGGTCGTCGAGGTGTTCGACCTCGGCACCACGCGGATGGTCCGCCACGGTGACGCCCTCGACACGGTGCGGGCCCGGCGAGACGACGGTGAGTTCTTCTGCCTGCTCGACCCCGACATCCTCGCCCGGGGCCCCTTCCTCGACCGCTTCGCGGCGCTCGCCGACGACCACGAGGGCGTCACCTCCGGCAAGGAGGTCTGGATCGAGAGCAACGTCCGGCCCGACGGCCATCCGGGCGTCAACGGGGAGGTCTTCTTCGACCGCGACGGCTACGTGTTCGGCAGCCCCCACTTCGCGATCTACCGCCGCGCCGCTCTCGATGCGGCGGTCGAGCGGTGGGGGGTCGGGTTCAGCTCGTCCGGCGACGCGGACTTCGCGCCCGGTGTCCGCGCCCGACTCGAGGAGCTGGGACGGGGCTACTGGATCTACGACACCGGCAAGGTGGTCAACATCCTGATGCAGGGCGACGGGTGCCGGTTCGTCCACGAGGAGAGCCCCGACCTCGTCCACATCGGCGGGGTCTCCCACTTCCTCGCCCCACCGATGACGCCGGAGGGCGAGGCGCCGGTCTGGGGCGAGAACGTCCGCGACTGGCATCGGTGGGACGGCATGGAGGTGCGCTACGCCGCGGCCGAGTTCGTCGCCGAGGTGATCGAGGCCACCTTCGCCGGTCGACCGGTACCGGCGATTCCCGCACCGGTGCCCGACGCGATCCGGGCCCGCCTGGAGAGGCTCGTCGCCGACGTGGCAGGTGTCGCCCGCCGCTTCGGCCCGGGCCACCCGGGTTACGCGGCGCCCGGCTGAACGCCGCCGCCTCAGCCGGTCGGCGCCTCGTCGAGCCAGCGGTGGTAGATGTACTCGACGCTCTTGACCCGGTAGTAGGCGTGGGACACGTAGCGGAACACGGTGACGTTCCGGATGGCGGCGGGACCGGACAGGAGGTGGCGGTCGCCGGCCCACTCGCGGGCGATCTGCATCAGCGCGCGTGCGGCGCCCGATCCCCGGCGGATCGTCCCGGCCGCGTCGACCCGGGGCGGCTCGTGGACCCGGCCGATGAACGCGACCGGACCCTCGTCGTCCTCGGCGAGCAACGCCGAGTGCTGCCCGGTCTCGGCGCGCGCGGCGCGCTCGAGCCAGGCCATCTGCACCCGCCGTGCCGCGTCGGGGCCGAATCGGGGGTCGACGGCGAACCGGCTCCAGTCCGCCATCTGGAGCGCGATCGGCGTCAGGGCCGGGATGTCGTCGGGCGTGGCCTGCCGGTAGTTGTACTCGGGCGGGACGGGGATCTCCGGCTCGGTCGTGCGCAGCTCGAAGGTGGTGGCGGCCTCGATGAAGCGCCACCCGTACCGTTGCACGAGCACCGTCGTGTAGGCGTCGCTCGGATCGAGGTAGCCGTAGAGGCACTCGACCCCGGCGTCGCGAGCGTCGCGATCGAGGGCCGCGAGACCGGTGGCGTCGAGTCCGTCGAGGCGGGCGGAGCCGATGGTGAATCCGAAGAAGTCGGAGTCCCACGGCAGACGTGACCACTCGGGCGCCATGGAGCGGGAACGATAGCCCTCCGCCCGTCGCGGGCGTGCCGGCCGGCGGGTCCACCTCCGAAGTCACGACCGCCCACCGACCGGTCCGTACCATGATCCGCATGTACGCCGACGGTCCCCGGCGCCCCGCCCCGACGCGGTCGCGCATCAAGCGCGCGCGGCGGCAGCGCTCGCTGTCGGTGCTGTTCGTGCTGTCGTTGCTGCTGTTCGCGTGCGTCAACGACAAGACGCCGAACGCCGGCCCGCTGCGCGACGACGCGTCCTCGTCGACCGAGCGCGCGGCCGGCGACGCCGACGATCCCGGCGGTGACCCCGACGACGGCGACCCGGTCGACGGCGATCCCGAGCCCCAGGTGATCACCGCCCACGACTCCGACTTCGACGGCTGGGTCGACCCGCGCTCGTCGGGCCATCCGTGGACCAGCGAGGTCCGCGGCCTCCTGACCTTCCGGGGCAACCCGACGCGCTCCTGGTACGGGACCGGCCCGGTGCCGACCGCCCCGGAGGTGCTCTGGAGCCTGCCGGAGGGCGACGGGGGCTGGTGCGGCAGCTCGATCGTCGGCGGCCAGTCGTCGACGTGGTGCGGTACGGGCTGGACCGGCCAGCCGGCGGTGTGGGTCGACGGCGACACCACGTGGGTGTCGGTCGGTGGCTACGACAAGAACATCCACTTCCTCGACGCCGCCGACGGCGCCGACCTGCTCTCGCCGTTCGACATGGGCGACATCATCAAGGGGTCGGTCACCCGGGACCCCGACGGCTTCCCGCTCCTCTACAGCGGCAGCCGGGCCGACTTCCACATCATCGCCACCGACCGCGACGGCGCCCCCGAGGACCTGTGGAGCATGACCTCCACCGACGTGTCACCGACGAAGTGGAACAGCGACTGGGACAGCTCGCCGCTCGTGATCGACGACTACCTCTTCGAGGGCGGCGAGAACTCGCAGTGGCACGTCGTCAAGCTCAACCGCTCCTACGACGACGACGGACTGGTGTCGGTCGACCCGGAGATCGTGTTCCACGCGCCGGGGTGGGACGACCAGCTCCTATCCGACCTGGCCGGGTCGGGCAGCCGGGTCAACGACGTCTCGATCGAGAACTCCCTCGCGATCTCGGGCGACACGGTCTACTTCTCGAACTCCGGCGGGCTGGTGCAGGGCTGGGACATCGGAGGGCTCGCCGAGGGCCGCGATCCCGAGCGCACGTTCCGCTTCTGGACCGGCGACGACACCGACGCGTCGATCGTCGTCGACGAGGAGGGGATGCTCTACGTCGCTCAGGAGGTCGAGCGATCGTCGAGCCGCGCCCGCAACCAGGAGGTGGGCCAGCTCGTGAAGCTCGACCCGTCGAACCCCGACGACCCGATCGTGTGGTCGGTCGCCGACGAGTACGGCATGTGGTCGACGCCCGGGCTCACCGACGACATCGTGATCACCACGACCCACGGCGGGCGGGCGATGGGCATCGACCGCGACACCGGCGAGGTGCTGTGGGAGAAGCAGTTCCCCGGTCAGACGTGGTCTTCGCCGGTCGTCGTCGACGACGTGTGGATCCAGGGCACGTGCGACGGACAGGTCCGGGCGTTCGACCTGTCGGACCCGACGGTCGACCCGCCCGAGCTCTGGACCGTGCAGCTCGAGGGCTGCGTCGAGTCGACCCCCGCGGTGTGGGACGGTCGCATCTACGTCGGCGCCCGTGGTGGCCGCTTCTACGCCATCGGCGACCCGGGGTAGGCCCTCCGGCCCGTCCCGCCGGTGCACCCTCAAGCGGCCGGGCGTGGTGCCGATGAACCCTCCGTGGACGTCACGCGTCGCTTCCCCATCCTTCGCCTGCTGGGCGTGCTGACCGTCGTCGGCGCCACGTTCGTGGCGACCGCGTGCGTCGACCAGCCCGCGCCGGACAAGGCGGCCTACGTCGAGGCCGCCGACGACATCTGCGACGAGGCCGACGACGACATCGAGGACGAGATCGAGGACCTGCTCGACGAGATCGCGGCGGCCCGCGAGGGCGAGGAGGCCACCCTCAACGTCACCCGCCGCGAGCGCTGGACCCGAAGCAAGATCATCCCGATCTACGAGCGGATGGATTCCCGCCTGCGGAGCCTCCGGCCCCCGGAGGGCGACCACGCCTACCTCGGCGACGTCTACGACGACCTGTCCCGCCTGATCGTCGAGTTCAACTCCAAGCCGAGCCGTGGTCGTGCCGTCGTGCGAGACGACGAGGATCTGCGCAACCGGTTCGAGGCCTACGGCATGAGGGTCTGCGGCCGGGTCTGATCACCCCACGATCGCATCGGGTGGAATCGGAGCGGGTGGCCGCGCCCGAATAGCGTGGCCGGTCGTCCCGCCCGCTCTCGAGGAGTGCCAACGTGCCCGCCACCGTGCTGGTCGGAACCCAGTGGGGCGACGAGGGCAAGGGGAAGTTCACCGACCTCGTCGCCAAGGAAGCGACGATGGTGGTGCGCTACCAGGGCGGCCACAACGCCGGTCACACGCTCGTCGTCGACGGCGAGACCTTCGCCCTCCAGCTCCTCCCGAGCGGGATCCTCTACGACCACATCACGCCGGTCATCGGCAACGGGGTCGTGGTCGACCCGCAGGTGCTCCTCGCCGAGATGGACGCCTTCGCGAGCCGCGGGGTCGACGTCTCCCGGCTGCACGTCAGCGGCAACGCCCACCTGATCCTCCCGTACCACCAGGAGATCGACCGGCTCACCGAGCGTCGCCTGGGCCGGTCGAAGCTCGGCACCACCAAGCGGGGCATCGGTCCGACCTACGCCGACAAGGCGTCGCGGGTGGGACTCCGCGTGCAGGACCTCCTCGACCCGAAGATCTTCCGCACCAAGCTGGAGGTCCTCGCCAAGGAGAAGAACCAGGTCCTGGCGAAGGTCTACAACCAGCTCCCGCTCGATCCGGACGAGATCGCCGACCGCTACCTCGACGAGTACGCGCCCCGCCTCGCCGAGCACATCGGCGACACCGTCGGGCTCGTTCACGACGCGCTCGACGCCGGTCAGCACGTGCTGTTCGAGGGCGCCCAGGCGACGTTCCTCGACCTCGACCACGGCACCTATCCGTTCGTCACCTCCTCCAACCCGGTCGCCGGCGGGGTCTGCACCGGGGCCGGCGTCGGCCCCCGCTACATCGACCGCGTCGTCGGCGTCGCCAAGGCGTACGTCACCCGCGTCGGCACCGGGCCGTTCCCCACCGAGCTGGCGATGTCCTACGACGCCGTCGGTGGCAAGCCGCGCGAGGGCGCCGACGACGAGGAGATCCGCCTCGGCGACCACTTCGTCGACGTCGGCCACGAGTACGGCACCAACAGCGGCCGGCGCCGCCGCCCAGGATGGTTCGACGCGGTGA
>JAAYBP010000133.1 GCA_012730075.1 Acidimicrobiales bacterium
GCCGCCGTACCCGCCGAGCTGGCGTCCGGCCCGGCACCCGCCGACCCGTCCCCGGCCGACCCAAGCGCGGTGTCTGCGCTCCCGCCCCTGGCCGGGGCCGCGCCCGCGGGGCCGGGGCGGTGGTCGAGGCGGACGAGGTAGGTGACCCGGTCGCCCCACGGCACGTGCGACGTGCCGAGCGGTAGGGCCGACGCGAGCCGGTTCCCGGCGACGAGGTCGGCCACCACCCCGTGCGGATCATCGGCGGCCGCCGCCAGCGGAGCGACGACGAGGGCGGTCTCGACGAAGGGCTGCGGCACGGCCGCATACCCGGTCTCCTCGGCGACGAGGACCCAGTCGAGCGGGGTCATCCCGAGCCCGCCGTGCGCCTCGGACGTGGCGACGCCGAGGACCCCCATCTCGGCCAGCGCGATCCACACCCGGTCGAGCCGGGCGGCGTCGGCCCGGGCGCCCTCGCCCTTGCGGGCGCCGAGGGCGTCGGTGCCGTCGGGCCAGGCGGCGCGGACGACCTCGGGCGGGCACTCCTTGGCGAGGAGGTCGCGCACCGCGTCGCGCAGGGCGAGCTGGTCGGCGTCGAAGGCGAAGCGCACGGCTACTTCCTCGGGAGGCCGAGCACCCGCTCGGCGGCGATGTTGCGCTGGATCTCGTTGGTCCCGGCGTAGATCGGGCCCGACAGGGCGAACTGCCACCCCTTGGTCCACGGGCCGTCGAGCTCGGCGGCCGGGCCGAGGACGTCGAGGGCGGTCTCGTGGAGCGCCACGTCGAGCTCGCTCCACCACAGCTTGGTGAAGCTCGACCGGGCGCCCGCGGGTCGGCCCTCGGCGTCGTCGGTGACGGTGCGGAGCGTCTGGAGCCGGTAGGCCTCGGCCTCCATCCAGCCCTGGACGACCCGGTCGCGCAGCCGCGGGTCGTCACGCCCGTGCTCGCGGTAGAGGTCGACGAGGCGGTCGGCGGTGGCGGTGAAGCGGCCGGGCGAGCGCAGGGTCAGACCCCGCTCCGACGACGTGGTGGCCATGGCGACCGACCACCCCTCGCCGACGCCCCCGAGCACCGGGCCGCCGGGCAGGGCGTCGTCGGGGAGGAAGGCGCCGTCGAAGAACACCTCGGCGAACCCCTCGTCGCCGTCGAGGCGGCCGAAGCCACGCACGGTGACGCCGTCGAGGTCGAGCGGGACGAGCAGGTAGGTGAGGCCGCGGTGGCGCTCGCTGTCGGGGTCGGTGCGGAACAGGCCGAACAGGTGGGTGCAGAACGCGCCCCGGGTGGTCCAGGTCTTCTGCCCGTCGAGCACCCAGCCGCCGCGATCGTCGTCGCGCCGGGCCCGGCACGTCAGCGAGGCGAGGTCGCTGCCCGCGTTCGGCTCGCTCCACCCCTGGCACCAGAGGTCCTCGGCGCGGGCCATCCGCCCCAGGACGTGCGCGCGCTGCTCCGCGTTGCCGAACTCGAACACGGTCGGAGCGAGCAGGAAGATGCCGTTCTGCGTTATCCGCGGCGGGGCACCGGCCCGGTAGTACTCCTCCTCGAAGATCAGCCACTCCCAGCGCGACGCGGCCCGCCCGCCGTGCTCCTCGGGCCACGAGACGACGGCCCACCGGTCGGCGGCGAGCATCCGCTCCCAATCGCGGTGCTGGGCGAAGCCCTCGGCGGTGTCACCCGACAGGATCCGGCCGTCGTGGGAGTCGCGCCACGCGGCGAGGTTCGCCTCGAGCCAGGCACGGGCCTCGGCCCGGAACGCCTCCTCGCCCTCCGACCAGGTGAGATCCACGAGCGGCGACGATATCTGACGACCCGTCAGATCCCGAAGCCCGGGTCCCGGTGCGCGGTCGGCCCGCCCTGACCCGGGCCGGCCTCCGGTGGACTCGCCCGGGTCAGGGGAGGGGGAAGCCGGCGCCGGTCAGGCGACACCGAGGCGGGCGAGGGTGGCCCGGGCGTCGGCGACGATCCCCTCGACGATCTCGGCGACGGGCGGGGCGGCGTCGATCAGCCCGGTCACCTGGCCGGTCGGCAGCACGCCGACGTCGGGGTCGCCGTCGACCAGGGCCGCCTTGATCAGCATGGGCGCGTTGGCGGCCATGGCGAGCTGGGCGAGGGTGAGGTCCTGGTTGCGGCGCATCGCCC
>JAAYBP010000134.1 GCA_012730075.1 Acidimicrobiales bacterium
GGTCGACGCGCCGAAGCCCCGCGGATCCCAGGTGAGCACGTTGTAGCCGGCGTCGTTCATGTCCCCGATGCCGAGCGCCCCGAACAGCGTGCCGCCGTCGAGGCTGGTGTCGCCGCCGAGCGACCAGCCCGGCCCCATCAGGATCGTCGGGGCCGGGTCGTCGGTGTCGGCCGGGAACCAGTGGGCGCGGATCTCGGTGCCGTCGAACGACTCGATCGTGAGGTCCGACGCGACGTCGTCCACCGGGGTCACCTCGCCGCCGTCGCCGGTCGCCCCCTGCGAGCACTCCGGTCGCTCGAACCCGCTCGAACCGGTGTGGCCGTCGGTCGCGGTGTCGGCGGACGTGTCCGACCGGGTGTCGGCCGGCCGCTCGTCGGCGGCTTCGTCGCCGGAGCCGCAGCCGGACACCACCAGGACCAGTGCGACGGCGATCGCCGTCGCGAACCGGCGGAGCGGGGTCCGGTGGACCCTGGGTGGGGAGGTCATGCGGGTCACCGGATGAGCCGGGAGGACGTTCGGAGCGGAGGGGTCCATGGGGTCGAGGCGGTTCCTTCGATCGGGTCAGCGGTCGGTCGCGAGGCGGGCGAACAGCTCGGCGTGGGCCCGTCCGGCGGGGCGGCCGCACTCGGCGGCCCGGTCGCGGATGCGGCGGCGGAACCGCTCGCGCTCGCCCCCCTCGTCGCCCTCGTTGATGAACATCGTCGTCTCGTACTGGCTGCGGTGCTCCTCGAGCGCGGCGATCTTGCGCTCGACGTCCTCGGCCCGGGCCGACTCGACGTGGCTGGCGACGTCGGCCTCGAAGAGGAGCAGCGCCCCCGGCCGGTGGTGCTCCAGCCCGTGCTCGGGGAAGAAGTGCGGGTCGCGGGCCGCGACGAGCGCGTCGACGGCGATCGTGCCCGCCGCCCGGTGGTCGGGGTGCAGGCGGTGGCGGCGCCAGGGATCGTGGCCGAACAGGACGTCGGGCCGCAGCCGTCGGATCCAGGCCGCGACCTCGGAGATCGCGTCGCGGTCGGCCACCAGGTCGCCGTCGACCCGGCCGAGCATCACGACCTCCCCCCGGGCACCGAGCGCCTCGGCGGCGGCCCGTTGCTCGGCGGCGCGGGTGCGGACGAGCTCGGTCCGGTCGGCGTCGGGGTCCCACGAACCCTTCGACCCGTCGGTGCAGACGAGGATCGACACCTCGCACCCGGCCGACGCCCACCGGGCGAGGGTGGCCCCGGCGCCGAACTCGACGTCGTCGGGGTGGGCGCCGACGGCGAGCGCCCGCTCCGGGACGGGAAGGTCGCGGGACGTGAGGATCACCGGGCGGCCCGCTCGAGGTCGGCGGCCGAGGGCAGGTCGAGGTCGTCGGGCCGGTCGACGTCCCAGCCGAGGCGGGCGTCGCGGACGACGTGCACCGGGAGCCCGAGGCGGGCCGCCTCCGCCCGGTGGCGGGCGGCGGACCGGGGCCCGTAGGCGAAGCGGAACCCCGCGTCGGCGGGGACGACGATCACGTTGGTGCCGTCGTCGTGGCGGTCGGGCACGATCACGACGCCGTCGTCGCCGACGACCGAGGCGAGGTCGGTGGCGAGCGGGAGGTCGGCGTGGGCGACGAGGACCCGGGTCGCGCCGGCCCGGGCGACGGCGGCCACGCCGGCCTCGACCGCCCCGTCGAGGCCGAGCCCGGGGGTCCACTCGACGGTTACGCCGAGGTCCTGCGCCCAGGCCGCCACCTCGTCGTCGTCGCACACGACGGTGACCGGCAGGGGAGCGGCGGCGCCGACGACGTGCTCGGCCATCGAGCGGGCCAGCCGCCGCCGGGCGTCGGGGTCGAGGGCCGGGGCGAGCCGGAGCTTCGCCGCGGCGAAGGCCTTGACGGGGATCACGGCGGCCGCGGTCACCCCGTCAGGCTACCGACGGCGGGCGCGCCGCCCGGCCCGGGA
>JAAYBP010000135.1 GCA_012730075.1 Acidimicrobiales bacterium
GCGGTAGCGTCGGCGGTGTGAGCGACGGCTACGGCGGAGGCGGAGGTGCGCCGGACGAGGCTCCGGGGACGGCCGGATCCGGCACCCCCGGGGGCGACCCGGACCGGCCCGAGGAGGACGGTCCGGCCCGGCGCCAGCGGTGGTGGCTCGGAGCGGCGCTCGGACTGCTGGCCGTGGCGATCCTGGCCCTGATCGTGGCCCTCCTCGTGCGCGACGGTGACGACGACGCCGCGGACGGGACGACCACGACCACGTCGACCTCGTCCACCACCTCGACCTCCACCCCGTCGACCTCGACCACCTCCACCGAGCCCACGACGACCTCGACGACGGCCACCTCCAGCACCACGACGACCACCACCGGGTCGAGCCCGCCGGTCACGGCCGACCCCGCCCAGTGCCGAGACGCCGGGTCCGACCCCACCAACCCCGCCCCTGCGGCCCAGGCCGTGTTCATCGCGTGGACCCGCGGCGACCGGGCGTGCGCGGCGGAGCTGATGACGGCGACCGCCCTGCTGTCGCTGTTCGAGCGCGACGGCTCGACCGCCAACGACGTGTTCCAGGGGTGCAGCGAGGTCGACGCACCCGACCCCCACTTCGACTGCGCGTTCACCTATCCCGGCGGGTCGACGCACTACCGCATGAACTTCGGCGCCACCGGCGGCTGGTCGGTGTTCGAGGTCGTACAGGTGGCCGACTGAACGATCGCGGCGGGCCGCGGCCGCCAGTGCGGCTGCGGGGCGCGGGGACGCCGCGGGTACCGTCGCCGCGATGACGGAGGAGGTCGCCCCGGGACCGTCTCGTGACGACCTGCTGCGGACGCTGGAGGTCCTCGAGGCGCTGGTCGAGGACCGCGAGCCGATCGGGATGCTCGACGACGACGAGCGCCGGAGGCTCCTCGCCGCGGCGGGCGACGTGTTCAGCCCCGACGTCGAGCAGCGACGGCAGCGGATCAAGGCCCGGCGGCGGCAGGAGAAGGCCGACCGGCGACGCCGAGAATCCGCGGCGCTCGACGCCACCGGCATCCGGACCCTGCGGGCCGCCCCGGTTTACACGACACCGAACGTGTTCCCGCCCGAGGACCCGACGCTGGTCGATCCCGAGCTGGAAGGAAGCGACGAGGGGAACGATGGCGAGCACTTGGCCGACGCCCCCGAACCCCAGCACTGCTACGTCTGCAAGCGGCACTACACCGAGCTGCACCACTTCTACGACCAGCTCTGCCCCGAGTGCGCCGAGCTCAACTTCGCCAAGCGCACCGAGACCGCCGACCTGTCGGGGCGGGTCGCGCTGCTAACGGGAGGGCGGGTCAAGATCGGCTACCAGGCGGGCATCAAGCTGCTGCGGGCCGGCGCGCGCCTCATAGTGACGACCCGCTTCCCCCGTGACGCCGCCCTGCGGTACGCCCGCGAGCCCGACTTCGACGAGTGGGGCGACCGGATCCGGATCCACGGCCTCGACCTCCGCCACACGCCGAGCGTCGAGGCGCTCTGCCGTCATCTGGACGAGACGCTCGACCGCCTCGACTTCATCGTCAACAACGCGTGTCAGACCGTGCGCCGTCCGCCGGCGTTCTACGAGCACATGATGGCTACCGAGGCGGCCGCGCTCGACGCCCTGCCCTCCGGGGCGCGGGCCCTGCTCGGAGGCGTCGACGGGGTGCGGGCCGCCGACCTCGTCGTGGCGCAGGACGACAGGGACGGCGGAGGAGACGGCGGGGTCGCGGGCAGCGCGGCGATGTCGCAGTACCGGCTGCTGCCCGAGGACTCCCTCGCGGGCGACGAGCTGTTCCCCGCGGGCCGCCTCGACCAGGACCTCCAGCAGGTCGACCGCCGGGACCGGAACTCGTGGCGGCTGCTGCTGCACGAAGTGTCGACGGTCGAGCTGCTCGAGACCCAGCTCGTGAACGCGGTCGCCCCGTTCGTGCTGAACGCCCGGCTCAAGCCGCTGATGGTGCGCACCCCCGAGCGCGACAAGCACGTGGTCAACGTGTCGGCGGTCGAGGGGCAGTTCTACCGGCGGTTCAAGACCACCCGGCACCCGCACACCAACATGGCCAAGGCGGCGCTGAACATGATGACCCGCACCGCGGCGGCCGACTTCCACGCGGACGGCATCCACATGAACGCGGTCGACACCGGATGGGTCAGCGACGAGGACCCGGTGGCGCTCGCCGCCCAGAAGCGGGCCGAGCACGGCTTCCACCCGCCGCTCGACATCGTCGACGGGGCCGCCCGCATCGTCGATCCGATCATCGACGGCTTCAACACCGGCACCCACGTGTGGGGCCGCTTCCTGAAGGACTACCGCCCCACCGACTGGTAGCGGCGTTACATCTGGGGTCTGACCCCAGATGTAACACGTAGGGTCGGCGGCCATGGTCGACGCGTCGCTGTTCTCGCTCGAAGGCCGTACCGCGGTCGTGACCGGCGCCTCATCCGGGCTCGGCGCCCACTTCGCCCGGGTCCTGCACGGCGCGGGGGCGAAGGTGGTGGTGGCCGCCCGCCGCCTCGACCGCCTCGACGCCCTCGCCGCCGAGCTGGGGGAGGATGCCACCGCCGTGGCCTGCGACGTCACCGTCGACGACGACCTGGTCGCCCTGGCCGAGGTGGGGGCCGAGGTCGGCGGCGGGGCGGTCGACGTGCTGGTGAACAATGCCGGCATCGGGCTGCCGATCGCCGCCGAGGACGAGCCCTACGACGAGTTCCGCCGGGTGATCGACGTCAACCTCTCGTCGATCTTCCGGCTATCGCAGCTCGTCGCCCGCCCGATGATCGAGCGGCGCCGGGGCAGCATCGTCAACGTGGCGTCGATGCTCGGGCTGGTCGCGTCGGCGCCGATCAAGCAGGCGTCGTACTGCGCGTCGAAGGGTGGAGTGGTCAACCTGACCCGGGAGCTGGGTTGCCAGTGGGCGCGCAAGGGCCTGCGGGTCAACGCCCTCGCGCCGGGCTGGTTTCCGAGCGAGCTCACCGACGACATGTGGAACGACGACTCGTCGATCGCGTTCGTGAAGCAGAACTGCCCGATGGGCCGTCGGGGCGAGCTCGACGAGCTCGACGGCTCGCTCCTCTTCCTCGCGTCGGACGCCTCGACCTACGTCACCGGCCAGGTCCTCGCCGTCGACGGAGGCTGGACCGCCCGGTAACACCTGGGGTCGGAGGAAAACTGTTACCGCGGTAACGGTTTTCCTCCGACCCCAGGTGTTACGAAGCCGGCGAGGAGGTCGGCGAACGCGGCCTCCTCGCGGGCGCGTGCGGCGGTGACGTCGTCGGCCTCGGCGGCGCGGACCAGACCGGCGACGGCGCGCAGGCCGGCGAGCGGATGCTGGGCGATGCGGGCGGCGACGCCGGCGACGTGCGCCTGGAGCTGGTCGTCGGGCACGACGGCGAGGGCGATGCCGAGGCGCACGGCGTCGGCCGCGGGCACCCACTCGGCGGTGAGGAGGATCCGGGCGGCCTGCTGGCGACCGACCCGCCGGGCCAGCAGCAGCGAGCTGGCCGCCTCCGGCGGGACGCCCATCTCGGCGAAGGGCACCCGCAGCCGGGCCGACTCGGCGAGGAAGACCATGTCGCAGTGGAGGAGGAGGGTGAACCCGATGCCGACCCCCGCCCCGTTCACGGCGGCCAGGAGCGGCTTGTCGAAGGCCTCGACCGCGGCGAGCAGGGTGCGGAAGCCGTGCTCGGCCCCCTCGGCCGCGGTGCCCTGGGCGAGGGCGGTCATCTCGGCGAGGTCCTGGCCGGCGGAGAACACCCGCCCGGCGCCGGTGATCACCACGACGCGCACGGAGTCGTCGCCCCGGGCGTCGTCGAGCGCCCCGGCCAGCGCGACGTAGAGCGACAGGTCGAAGGCGTTGCGGGCCTCCGGACGGTCGAGGGTGAGGAATCGGACCCCCTCCGCGTCGGCGACGTGCAGGACCTCCCCGGCGTTCACCCCTCGCCCCCGGCGTCGGTCCCGCCCTCGCCCGTGTCGGCCCCGGCGGCGTCGGACGCGTCGGCCCGGGCC
>JAAYBP010000136.1 GCA_012730075.1 Acidimicrobiales bacterium
CGAGCGCCAGACCACCCGAGCGCTCAGGCGAGCGCCAGCAGCTCCTCGAACGAAGCCTCGACACCGGCCAGCAGCAGGTCCGGATCGGCGACCGCGCCGGTGTCGACGTGCAGTCCCATGTCGAGCTGCCCGTCGACCGACATGGTCGTCAGGTTCCAGGCCGTGCCCGCCAGCGGACCGATCGGGTGGTTGCCCTCGATGCGCGCCCCGGCGATGTAGAGGGGGAACGGCGCACCCCTCACGTTCGAGGTCGTGAAGTCGACCGTCGCGGTCTGCTGGCGGACGAGGCGGATCAGCACCGGCGCCGGCACCAGGTTCCCCAGCCCGGCCACCGCGCCGGTCAGGCCGAGGGCCCGCTCCTGCTTGGTGACCTCCAGCCGTCGGTGGATCTCCTCGAAGCGCCGGCGGGGGTCCTCGTCGACCGGGACCAGCAGTCGAGTCGGGGTGAACGCGTTGCCGGCCTCGGATCCCTTGGTGCGGGTGCTGACCGGCATCGCCATGCGCAGCTCCTCGACCTCGACGCCGAGCGAGCGGTGGTAGGCGCCCGCCCCGCCGGCCGCGCCGGCCACGAACAGGTCGTTGACGCTGCCCCCGAGCGCGGCGGCGGCCGCCTTCGCCCCGGCCAACGGCACCCGGTAGAGGTCGAGGCGCCGGTCGAGGGTCCGCTCCCGCCAGAGCGGAGACAGCGCCGATCCGGTCACGCCCACCTGGCGCGCCAACGATCGCGCCGCCTCCGCGGCTTCGACCGGCATCGTCGCCAGGCGGTCCGGCTCGCCGATGAGGCCCACCGCGCCGTCTACGGCCTGGCGGGCGAGATCGAGCGGGGTTCGGGCCGCGGCCGCGATCGAGTCGGCGACCCCGCGGATGACCCCCGCGTCGGGCTCGTCGGGCTCGTCGGTGGCGGGCGGGAGCGGCGGTGGCTCGGGCGGATCGCGTTCGAGGTCGATGAACTGCGCCGACATGCGCACCCCGCCCTCGCCGTCGGTGATCGTGTGGTGCATCTTCTGCACCATCGCCCCCCGACCGTCGGCGAGGCCGTCGACGACGACGAACTCCCACAGCGGTCGGTCGCGCTCGAATGGCCTCCCCGCCAGTTCGACCGCGAGGTCGAGTAGATCGCGGACGTCGCCCGGGCCCTCGAGCGCGGTGCGGCGCACGTGCCGGTCGAGGTCGAGCTCGCGCTCCTGCACCCAGCGCGGCGGGGTCAGCCCGGCGAGTCCGCCCTCGACCCGGCGGCGGAGGCGGGGCACCACCGCGACCGCCCGCTCCATGCGGGCCAGCAGCCGGTCCATGTCGACCGGACGGTCGAAGAGCGTGACGTTGGCGAACGTCGACGACAGGTGTGGGTCGGCCTCGAGGGTCCACATCAGGGCCTCGACGTCGCTCAGGTGCCGGTCGTCCACGCTCCGAGGGTAGGACGGACGTCGGACCGCCGCGACCGCCGCCGTGGCCGGGGCCTCCGGGCCGGCCCCGCCGCCGTCAGTACGGGACGGTCGTGAACTTGTACTCGTTGAGCGTCGGGACCTCGTCGAACAGCGCGACGACCCGCCCGATCGTCTCGGTCGCGCGGGCGCCGTCGCCGGCGGGCCGGTCCATGAGGCGCACGAAGGCGGCGGCCTCGCCCCGGATGAAGGTCGGCACGCCCCACACGGAGTGCGAGGCGACGACCTGCTCGTGCTCGGCGCGCACCACCGCCAGGAGCGACCCGTCGTCGACCGCCGCGAACGCCTCGTCGGGGTCTAGGTCGTGGTCGATCAGCACCTTCGCCAGACGGTCGCGGTCGCGCAGGTCACCGCCCTCGTCGTGGCGCAGCCGGAACAGCGCGCCGTGCACGGCCCGGAAACGATCCGGTGCCTGGTCGCGCACCCACGTGCCCACCTGGAGCGCGAGCAGACCGCTGTCATCGTCGGGGCGTTCCCAGATCGGGGCCTGGTCCTCGGCCACGTGCACCTGACCCAGGGAGAACGGCACGAAGGTGACGTCCCAGTCGGCACCGGCGTCGAGCCCGGCGAGCACGTGCTCGTGGGCGTTGCGGGCGAACGGACAGCGGTAGTCCCAGGTCACGGCGAAGTCGGTCACGGACCCTGCAACGAGCTGAGTGGCGTCGATGTTCCCGTGGGTGACGTTGCGACCCCGCACGGTGGCCGGTGGCGACCGCGGCGTTGCGGCGGGGGACCGGTCCGGCGTCGCCCTCCGCTCAGCGCGGCCGAGGCCAGACCCGGCGGGCGACGCGCCCGACCACCAACCCGACGGCGACGCCGCCGAGGACGTCGCTGGCGTGGTGGATCTTCACGTGCACCCGGCTCGCGGCGACGAGCGCCGCCAGCGAGTACCAGGCGGCGCGCGCCGGGCGGGAGCGACCCTCGGAGAGGATCGTCGCCGCGCAGAAGGCGGCGCTGGCGTGGCCGCTCGGGAAGCTGGTGGTCAGCGGGATGCGCAGGTGGTGCGGTCGCTCGAAGTCAGGGACCGGACGCTCGCGGCGGAACAGGGACTTGAGCCCGCCGTTGACGACGGTCGACTCGACGCCGAGCACCACCGAGCACCGCAGCGCCTCCGCGGCCTCGCGCTCGGACCGCAGGCCGCGCACGGCACCGAGCAGGTGCCACAACAGGCTGAAGTCGGCCAACTCCGAGACGGAGTACATCAGGCGGTCGACCGCCGGCCGCCCTCGCAGCCGCGCGTCGAACTGGGCGTCGACCGCGTCGTCGAACGCGTCGATCGGACCGGCGGCGTAAGCGTCGCGAGGATCGGGGCCGGGGTCGGGGTCGGGGCCGGACATCCCGGCGATGCTAGGAGGCGGCCCCCACCTGGTCGGAGGCGGTGCCCGGCGAGGGGGGTCCGGACGCCGGATCGGCCGCCGTGTCCGGGCGCGGCGAGGGCAGGTCGACGACCGTCGCCTCCTCGGCCCGCAGCGCCAGGCCCAGGGCCCGGGCCTCGTCGGGATCGCCACCGAACTGCGGGCAGAACGGCTGGTAGTGGCACCACGAGCACAGCGGGCCGGGCTTGGGACGGAAGTCGTCGCGCTCGCAGGCGCGGACGACGGCGTCCCAGATGGCGCCGACCCGGTTGCGGAGCCCGCGCGTCGACTGATCGGTGGGGACCGCGGTGATCACGACCGGTTCGTGCAGGTGGAGGAGCTGGACGCGAGACGGCCGGCGTCCGAACAGCTCCTCGCACAGCAGGGAGTAGAAGTGGATGCCGCCCATCTTCGACTGCTCGTAGCGGTCGCTGGGTGCCCGGCCTGTCTTGTAATCGGTGACGACCAGCTCGCCGGCGTCGTCGAGCTCGAGCCGGTCGATGATGCCGACCAGTGGCAGGTCGCCGACCTTGGCCTGTAGGCGAAGCTCGAGGCCGATCGGGCGGATCGTGCGCGGGTCCTCGAGCTTGAAGTAGTTGGCCACCAGCCGATCGGCGTCGGCGATCAGCTCGGCCCGGGCGTCGTCGTCGAGGTCGACCTCGGAGAACAGCCCGTCGGGCTCGTCGGCCTCGGCGGTCGCCTCGACGAGGCAGCGGTCGGCGGCCTCGAGGGTGCGGGCGTCGGGCTCGAGGGCGAAGAGCCGCTCCAGCGCGGCGTGGACCAGCGTGCCCTTGGCCATGGCGGGCGACGTCGGCTCCGGGAGGCGGTCGATCGCCGAGAACCGGAAGGCCAGGGCGCAGTCCTTGAACGAGGTCACCTTCGAGGGCGACAGGGTGGTGGGCACCGGTAGGGCCATGTCCCGGACTGTACGCCGGGGGTCTGACAGTGAGGCCGGGGCGGATCGAGGCCCTGGTCGGGCGTCAGAGGGCCAGGCGTCCGGGGCGGGCCGAGACGTCGACGTCGACCAGGGCCCCGGCCTCGACGCAGGCTCGAAGCCGGTCTAGCTCGTCGCCGGTGAGCGTCGGCGGCCCGTCGATCAGGGCCAGCGACAGGAGTGCGGGCGGGATGCGCGTGGCGTCGCTCGACGACCCGGGGCGATCGGTCACGAGGAGCGCGTGGACGAACGGCATGAGGGGCACGTGCTCGGCGAGGCGGCTCCTGACCGATCCGGCTACGCGTGCGAGGAACGTCGGCGTCTCGTCGACGCCGTCGTCGAGGCCGACGACGTGGGCGCCGGTCGGGCCGAGCACGACGTGCGCCGGACCGAGGGGGGCCACGACCCAGTCGGGCGGAAGCGCGTCGAGCGTCGCCCGCAGGTCGGCATGGGGGTGATGCCGGGACCAGACCATCACGGGATCTGATCGGCTAGGTCGAACGGATCATTAGCGTTTCGCGTCCGGCGCCACGGGGAGTGGTCGCCGTGGGGTCGATCCACCGCCGCCGCCACCGGGGACGGCGCGCCGCTACCGTGGCGCGATCGACGGCCCCGACGCTCCTGAGGTAGACGACGAATCCCTGGTCACGGCGGTCGTCGACGCCTACTACGCCGCGTTCGAGGCGGGTGATCTCGACGGGTTGTCCGACCTGTGGGTGCACGACGACGCGGTGAGCTGCACCCATCCGGGCTGGGCCCGCCTCCAGGGCTGGGGCGCCGTCGCGGCCTCGTACTTCGCGATCTTCGACCGCTCGCCGCCGCTCCAGGTGTTCGTCACCGACCAGACCGTGCACGTCGCCGGCGACGTCGCGTGGGTCACCCTCGACGAGAACCTGCTCGGCGCGGCGAGCGAACCGGGTGGCACCACCGTCGCGACCGTGAAGTTGCTGCGCCGCACCGCGGACGGGTGGCGCTTCGTCGGCCACCACGGTTCGGTGGTCGTCGCCCGCCCCGACGAGGAGTGACCGTTACATCCGGGGTCAGACCCCAGATGTAACAACGGGCTTCTGTTACATCTGGGGTCTGACCCCGGATGTAACAACGTCAGCCGGGCGAGTCGCCGGCGGCGGCGCTCGACTCCTCGGCGGCCCAGCGGAACACGCCGGTGGCCATCAGCGACCGCTCGGCGGCGGCGCGGGCGGCGAACACCTCGGCGCGCCGGCGGTGGAGCCCCGGGTCGTCGGGGTCGGCCTGCACCGCCATCTCGGCCAGGTGCCCGGCGAGGCGCAGGTCGTCGTCGACCCCGGTGGCGGCGAGGGCGGCGGCCCGGTCGGCGAGTACGGCGGGCCCTCCGGCGAGACGGGCGACCTCGGCGGCGAGCACGGCGTCGGGTGCGGGCTTGAGCCGGGCCGGGTTGCCGTCGTACCAGCCCCCGTACAGCCGCCAGACGTTGCGGACCACGAACTCGGGGTCGTCGTAGATCGGTCGCAGGTAGGGGCGTTCGAGCAGATCGTCGGGCACCCGGACCTCCCGCACGATGTCGTCGAGCCGGGCCCCCTCGTTCATCAGGGCGAGGGTCCCGTCGTGGAGGATCTCCAGCACGGTCGCCGTCTCGGTGAGCACGGTCCGCACGCGGTCCGCGCCGGCGATCGGTAGGCCGTGGCCGGGCAGGAGGAGCTCGGGCCCGAGCGCCGCCATCGCCCTCAGCGCGACCGCCCAGTCGCGGGCGTAGCGCTGGACCTTCTGCGGGTTGCCCGCGTTGGGCGCGCACCAGATCACCATGTCGCCCGCGCCGACCGCCCCGCGCTCGGGGATCCACACCCACGTGGCGTCGTCGGTCTCGCCGCGGGCGTGGTGCAGTTCGAGGTCGAGCCCGCCGACGGTGAGGTCGAGCCGGTCGCGGTAGGTGAGGTCGGGGCGCCGGAAGTCGGTCGGCCACCGCAGCCCGGGCGCGCGGAACTGCCGCTGGTTGACCACCTCGTTGTATCCGGCGCAGGTGACGTAGCGGTCGAAGCGCGGGTCGACGTCCTCGTGGGCGACGACCCGGAGCGGCGGGTCGCCCCGCTCGGAGGCCTCCGCCTCGAAGGGGCCGGTGCCGAAGACGTGGTCGATGTGGCCGTGGGTGTAGATCGCGGTGTGGGCCGGGCCGGTGTCCCACGACCGGATGCGCTCGTGGACGGTCGGCGCCGCGAACGGGCTGCCGGTGTCGACGAGCACCAGGCCCTCGCCGGTGCGGACCGCGGCGACGTTGGCGAAGGACTCGACCATCGCGATGCCCTCGCCCACCTCACCGATGACGTTCGACGGGCGGAACGGGTGGTGGTCGTCGATCGACGCCTCGCCGCGCAGGATCCGCTCCGACAGGTCGAGGAGGTCGGTCATGGCCGAACCCTACGTGCGTCCACGGGGCCGCGGGGCGGGTCGCCGCGTAGTCTGGGCCGCCATGGAGGAGGTGACCGGCGGCGTCGATGCGGTGGGGCTCCCCGACACCGAGCGGGCCGTCGAACCGGGCGGGGCGGTGGCCGACGCGGGGGTCGATGCTCCGGTCGACGGCGCGGTGGACGATGCCCCGGTCGACGGGCGCACCGCCCGGGCGCTGCGCACCCGGGAGTCGATCGTCGACGCCTGCGTCGAGCTGGTCAACGACGGTGACCCGCGGCCGACCGCCCCGCGAATCGCGGCGCGCGCCGGGGTGTCGGTGCGCTCCGTCTTCCAGCACTTCGACGACCTGGAGACCCTGTTCACGATGGTCGCCGAGCGGGCGGTCGCCGGTCTGGGCGGGTTGGTCGAGCCGATCGACGCCGACCTGCCGTTCGCGGCGCGGCGGGACCGCTTCGTCGCCCAGCGGGCCCAACTCCTCGAGGCGCTGACGCCGATCCGGCGGGCCGCCGCGGTCCACGGGTTCGGCTCGCCCGCGATCCAGGGGCACCTGCACCATGGGCACGAGCTGCTCCGGGCCCAGCTCAAGTCGGTGTTCGGCCCGGAGATCGCCGCGGTGCCCCGCGGCCGTCGTCGCCGGGTGATCGACATGCTGGACGTGGCGACGATCTGGAGCTCGTGGGATGCGCTGCGCACCTACGAGCGGCGCACCCCCGACGAGGCCGCCGCGGTGATGGCCGACCTGATCACCGCGGCGCTGGCCGTCGGGTCCGATCCCGCCCGGTCCGATGCCGTGGGGCCCGACACCGGTGGGCATGACACCGACGGGCCCGACTCGCCCGGCGCCGCCGCCGACGGGCCCGATGCTCCGGGCGCAGGCGGTGGCGTGTGAGCCCCGCGCTCGACGGACCGCGCACCGGGGCCGCGTGGGCCGTCGAGGTGCTGACCACCGCTCCGGCGGGTGTGCGGGCCCTCGTGCCGGGCGCGCCCGTCCCCGCCGCGCTGCGCGAGGACGTTCTGGTCGCCGTGGCCCGTGCCCAGGGCGCGCGGGCGATGGCTTGGGTCCACGACGAGTGGCGGGCCTTCGCCGGGTCGGTACCCGACGGCGACGTGCGCCTCGCCCTCGCCCACCACGCCGAGGCGTGCGCCCGGGCCGGTCACCCGGTCGAGCCCGATGCCCTCCTCGAGGTGCTCCCGGCCGACGCGGTCCGCGGCGTGAGGGCGGTCGTGGCCCGCGGCCGCTTCGAGGCCGAGGTCGAGGTGCGGCTGCGTCGGGTGGTCGCCGCGCTGGTCCGCCGCCGCGTCCACCGCGGACTCCTGGTCGACGTCCCGTTCGCCGCGGTGGGAGTCGCGTTCGCCGCGCCGGCGGTGGTCGTCGGCACCACCCTCGGCGTCCTGGCGCGCGCCGCCCCGCCGGTTCCCGTGGTCGAGGGAGCCGACGATCCCGAGGTCGGCCTGCTCGGCGCCCTGGCCGCCGAGGCGGTCCCGGTGCTGCTCGGCAACGCGGCCGTGCGCGCGGTCGTGATCGGCTCACCGTTCGTGATCAGCGTCGGGCTGCGGTCCGGGGCGAGCGGTGCGACCGTCAGCATCGGCCGGGGACGGGCCCGGGTCACCGACGGCGTCGACCCCGCGGCGACCGTGATCCTCCAGGGCGACGTCGAGCCGCTCGTCCGCCTCGCGGCCGGCGTCGTCCTCCGCGAGGCCCACGACTTCACCCCGCTCCCGTAACCGGTGGCGTCGACCGCAGAACCACACGAGGTGCCAGGAGCGTTAGCGGAAAGCGAGCGTCGTCGCGAGACGGATTCCTCGCTGCGCTCGGAACTTGCGGTGCCCTGCTTGCTGGGTCGGCCTCGCCTATCGGCTCGGCCTCCAGGCACCTCGTGTGGTTAGGACCGGATGGTGCCCGGCACGATCCGGTCCGGCGGGGTAAACGTCGCGGCCGTCCGGTGCGAGTTAGGGGTGTGGAGACACCGATGACCGTCGACGAGCGGCCCGGACCGTCCGGCGAGCGGCCCGCCCACGCGGTTCGCTTCGAGGCGTTCTACCGGGGCGAGTGGCACCCCGTCGTGGCCCTGGGCTGGAGCCTGACCGGCTCACGGGCCACCGCCGAGGAGCTGGCCCAGGATGCCTTCCTCGACGCCTACCGCCGGTGGGAACGGGTGGGGGCGCTGGAGCGGCCCGGAGCGTGGGTGCGGCGGGCGGTGGCCAACCGGGCCGTCTCCCACCGCCGGCACCTGCGGGTGGTCGATGCCGGTGCCACCCGGCTGGCCGCCGAGGCTCGGGTCCGCCAGCTCGCGGCCGACGCCGATGCGGTGGGCGGAGTGCCGGGCCTCGACGAGGGGTTCTGGGCGGCGGTGCGGTCGCTGCCGGAGCGGCAGGCCCAGTGCGTGGCCCTCCACTACCTGGAGGACCGCGGGGTCGACGAGATCGCGGAGGTCCTCGACTGCGGCGCGGCGACGGTCCGGGTGCACCTGCACCGGGGGCGCAAGGCCCTGGCCCGGGCGCTCGCCTCGCCGACGGACGCCTGCGCCGACGCCACGACGGCGACCAGGCACACCCGACCGATGGACGACGGCGTGCGACCGGCGAACGACGAGTCGACCACCGAGGAGCCGGGGCCGACGGAGGAGGAGCGATGAGCGAGCGACCCGACCTGGAGAGGATCGACGAGCGGGGACGGGCCGCGGCCGCCGGTCTGAACGCGGCGGTGGTCGAGCGCGCCGTGCCGGACCTCGACCTCGACCTGGTGCCCACCGGCGTCGACGAGCCCGCCGCGCCGTCGGTGCGTCGGCGCGGCGCGGTCCTGCTCGGCGTGGCCGCCGCGGTCGTGCTCGTCGTCGCCGGCATCGCGCTCCTGGTGGGCCGGGGCGACGATCGCGACTCGACCGCCGACCGCATCGGCACCGGCGACCCGGGCCTGTACGTGCTCGGCTCGGTCCCCGACGGCTTCGCGCCCCGGTACGTGTCCGAGGCGACCCCCGGCGTCGCCGGAGCGGAGGGCCCGCCGAGCGCCGTGTACGGGCCCGACGGACGCCCGAAGCTGGCGGTCGGGGTGATCCCCGACGTGGAGGACGACGGGGTCCGGGGGTGGATCGACGGTCTGCCCGAGGTCGACCTCGGCGACCGGACGGCCTGGGATGCCGAGGCCTACTTCGGGGGCGGCACCCTCCTCGTCGACGTCGACGGGACGCTCGTGCACGTCGTCGCCGCCACGGTCGATGAGGCCACCCTCGGCGATGTCGCCCGGGCGGTCGCCGTCGACGGCGACCGCGCCCGCCTGCCCGAGAGCGCGGTGCCCGCCGGGTGGGAGCACCTCGGCGACCGCACGATGGGGTTCACGTCGATGGTGTTGGCCTTCGACCTCGGTGGGGTGACGAGTCCGGGTGCGGCCGTCGCCTACACCGGCGGCGGCGACGGCCTGGACGTGGTGGTCGTGAGCTCGGGGCCCGGCGACGACCTGACCGTCCTGCTGCCGAACGTCTACGGGGCGACCGAGGACGTCGAGGTCCGCGGCCACGGCGCGACGCTCCAGCACGTCACGCTGGACGAATTCGGGTACGAGGAGTGGCGGGTCCGGTGGCAGGAGCGTCCCGGTGAGATCGTGGACCTGAGTGTGTCGAGCACGGACTTCGATCGGGACGACGTGCTGGCGTTGGCCGAGGGGGTGCACCGGGCCGACTCCGCCGAGCGCCGGGAGCTGGTGCGGGCGACGTTGCGGGCCGGCGCCGACGACCCTGGCGTGACCGTGCTGGGCGAGGGCCGGTTCTCCGACGGCTCGGAGTGGGTGCTGCTCCATGGCGACGGGACCTCGGAGGGCGTCTTCGGCTTCGAGCTGCGGACGACCGCCCGGATCGTGACCGACGGCGGGGTGGCGACCGAGCACCACGAGGGCGGCAGCGTCACCACCGTCGTGGAGTTCCCCGAGGAGGAGTCGCCGGCGACCGGTCCCGTCGGCGAGGAGGAGGGCGGTCCGGGCGACTCGTACGGCTCGGCGGCCTTCCCCGCCGGTGTGAGCGTCGGCTACGGCGTCACCCTGTGGTGGTCGTACGGCGAGGTCGCCCCGGAGGTGATCGAGGTGCAGGTCGTCGACGCGGACACGGGCGAGGTGGTCGCGGTCGCGGAGGTCGTCGGCGTCGACGGCGTCCGGGGTTACGTCGCGGAACTGCCGTCGGACCTCGCCGCCGTCGAGATCCGGGCGGTCGGCTCCGACGGCACCGTCCTCGACCGGTACTCCTTCGCTCGCTGATC
>JAAYBP010000015.1 GCA_012730075.1 Acidimicrobiales bacterium
CCTGGGCGGCGCGCAGGGCGGCCTCGATGTCGGCATCGGTCGCGTCGGGCCGGGCGTAGCGGAGGTTGGCGCCGAGCGTGTCGTGGAACAGGTGCGCCTCCTGGGTGACGACGCCGACGGTGGACCGTACGTCCGCGAGCGTCGTGTCGCGCAGGTCGACGTCGCCGATGCGCACCGAGCCGGTGGTGGTGTCGTGGAGACGCGACACCAGCCCGGCGATCGTCGACTTGCCGGCGCCGGACGGCCCGACGAGGGCGAGGGTGCGGCCCGGCTCGACCCGCAGGGACACGTCGTGGAGCACCGGGGCGGACGGCTCGGCGTCGAGCCGGGCCACGCCCTCCAGCGAGGCGAGGGACACCTCGGCGGCCGTCGGATACCGGAAACCCACCGAGGCGAGCTCGACCGACGGCGCCCGCCCGGCGAGTGGGACCGGGTCGGCGGCGTCGACGATCGTCGGCTCCAGGTCGAGCACCTCGAGCACCCGCTCGAAGCTGACGAGCGTCGTCATCACGTCGACCTGCACGTTCGACAGCGACGTGAGCGGCCCGTACAGACGGCCGAGGTACGCGGTGAGCGCGACCAGCGTGCCGATGCCGAGCGTGCCGGCGACCGCCATCACACCGCCGAGCCCGTAGACGAGGGCGGTGGCGAGCGAGGCGAGCAGACCGAGCGCGGTCATCACCACCCGCGAGTACATGGCGGACGTGACGCCGATGTCGCGCACGCGGGCGGTGCGGGCGGAGAAGGCGGCCGACTCGGCGTCGGGATCGCCCAGCAGCTTCACGACGAGCGCGCCCGAGACGTTGAACCGCTCGGTCATCATCTGGCCCATCTCGCCGTTGAGCCGGTAGCGCTCGCGGGTGATGTCGGCGAGGCGCCGTCCGACCCAGCGGGCGGGCACGACGAACAGGGGCAGCAGCACGAGGGCGAGCAGCGTGATCCGCCACGACAGCACCGCCATCGCGGTGACGGTGGTGACGACGGCGACCAGGTTGCCGACGACGCTCGACAGGGTGGAGGTGAACGCCTGCTGGGCGCCCTGCACGTCGCTGTTCAGGCGGGTCACGAGGGCGCCGGTCTGGGCGCGGGTGAAGAACCCGATCGGCATGCGCTGCACGTGGTCGAACACGCGGGTGCGCAGGTCGTGGATCAGGCCCTCGCCGATGCGCGCCGAGCACCACCGCTGGCCGAGACCGAGGACCCCGGACAGGAGGGCGAGCCCGGCCGACAGGCCGGCGAGGCCGACGACGAGGCCGGTGCGGCCCTCGACGATGCCCTGGTCGATGATCGCCCGGTAGACGAGGGGGACGGCGGCGCCGACGACCGCGTCGACGACGACGAGGGCGAGGAAGGCGGCGATGGCGGTGCGGTGGGGGCGGGCGAAGCCGAGGATGCGGCGGATGGTCCCGGGTGCGAGCCGGTGGTCGACGACCGACCGGTCCCGGCCGAAGCCCCGGGCGCCCCGTTCGGGAGGAGGCATGGGCGGATTTCCTTCTGCGACGTGTTCGCTCAGTGATGCGGTGTACTCATGGTGATGTAACCTCACTACATGGTCCAGGTATTCCCGGAGCAGACGGACGACGGCGCGGCGGCGGACCGCGGGACGGCGGGCGGCACGACGGTCGGCGGCGACACGAGCGACGTCACCCCGGGTGACGCGGACGAGGCGGCGGAGGCGGCCGAGGCGGTGCGCGTGGTCGCTCGGCGGCTGCGGCGTGCGGCGCGTGCCGACCTGGAGCCCCTCGGGGTGACCGCCGCCCAGGTGCGCGCCCTCCGGGTCGTCGAGGCGGCGGGCGGGGGGTTGCGCATGAGCGACCTGGCGGACCGGCTCGACATCGTCCGGCGCTCGGCCACGTCGGTGGTCGACGAGCTGGAGGCGTCCGGTCTCGTCGTGCGCCGGCCCGACCCCGACGACCGGCGCGGCGTCCTCGTCGACCTCACCGACGCCGGCGGGCACCTGCTACGTCGGGTCGGCGCCCGTCGCCGCGCCGCCGCCCGGGACCTGTTCGCCGACCTGACCCCCGACGAGGTCGCGACGCTCCGGGGCCTCCTGGACCGGATCTCGTGACGCTCGGGCTCTCCGGACCGCCGCGCCGGGTGGGCGGGCGGGCCTGACCGCGGCGCCGGTCGCGGGCCCGTCCTCAGCGGCGCAGGGCGCGGAGGCCCGCCAGCACCTCGGGGAGGGCGGCCAGCAGGGCGTCGACGTCGGCGTCGGTCGTGTCCCAGCCGACCGACACCCGCAACGAACGCAGGGCGTCGACGCCCATGGCGGCGAGCGTCGGCGACGGTTCGAGCGACTCCGACGAGCACGCCGACCCCGAGTGGCAGGCGACGCCCGCCCGGTCGAGGCCGAGCAGGACCGCCTGCGGTTCGACGTCGTCGAACCCGAGGCACACGAGGTGGGGCAAGCGCCCGTCGGGGTCGCCGTGCACCCGCACCCCGTCGAGCCCGGGCACCGCCGCGAGCACCCGGTCGGTCAGCCGCCGTGCCGCCACCTCCCCGTCCTCGAGCCCGGTCGCCGCCGCGCTCGCGGCCGCGCCGAGCCCGGCGACGACGGCCACCGCCTCCATGCCGGCCCGGCGGGCCCGCTCCTGGTCTCCGCCGACGAGCAACGGGTCGATACGCAGGCCGCGCCGCACGAGCAGTCCGCCGGATCCGGCGGGGCCGCCGAACTTGTGACCGCTGAACGACAGCAGATCGGCCCCGAGGGCGCGGAAGTCGACCGGCACCCGACCGACCGCCTGGGCCGCGTCGACGTGGACCAGCACCCCGCGTTCGCGCAGCGGGCCGACGATCGCGTCGAGCGGCTGGGTCGTGCCGACCTCGTGGTTGCCCCACTGGACGTGGACGACCGCCGTGTCGGGCCGGACGGCGTCCAGCACGTCGTCGGACGCGACCCGACCGAGCCCGTCGACGCCCACCACCGAGACCTCGCCGTGGCGGCCCGCGGCGGCCGGCACCGCCGAGTGCTCGACCGCCGTCACCACCTGGTGGGCGCCCCGGCCCGCCGCCCCGAAGGCCACCGCCGCGATCGACTCGGTCGCGCCCGACGTGAACACGACCTCGCGCGGCCGGGCCCCCACCAGCGCGGCCACCTGCTCGCGCGCCCGCTCGACGGCGTACCGGGCCTCCATCCCCTCCTGGTGGATGCGGCCCGGGTCTCCGACGGTGCCCAGGGCGGCGATGAGCGCGTCGCGGGCCTCGGGGCGCAGGGGCGCGGTCGAGGCGTGGTCGAGGTAGTGACGGCCGGCGATCAAGGGGTCACATCGTGCCCCGAAACGCAGGGCGATGGCGGACCGGGCGGGAGGTCCCTACTCCGAGGACTGCGACGGGCAGTTCTCCACGATCCACGCCTGGATGGCGTCGCCGTCGGCCTCGTCCTGTTCGCTGAACAGACCCGACACGCCGGCCTGGTACTCGTCGAACGTGGCGGCCTCGTCGGCGATGTCCTGCGCCTCGTCCATCAGGTCCGTGATGTTCGCGAGGGGCTCGGCGAGCTCGTCGGGGGCATCGGGGAGGATGTCCGCGAGCTCGTCGACGACGGCGGCGATCGACTGACGGGCCTGGTCGAGGTCGTTGCCGGAGGAT
The DNA here is from genome assembly GCA_012730075.1 of Acidimicrobiales bacterium. Taxonomy (GTDB): domain Bacteria; phylum Actinomycetota; class Acidimicrobiia; order Acidimicrobiales; family Iamiaceae; genus Iamia. The sequence goes on from JAAYBP010000015.1 coordinate 3,589, forward strand.
TCGGCGAAGAGGTTGTTGACGCGGTCGAGGCCGGCGCAGAACTCGTGGTCGCCGCTGGTGTCGCGGGCCGTGGTCGTCGTCGGGTCGTCGTCCTCGGGCGGATCGTCGCCGTCGTCGTCGGTGGCGTCGATGGCCTCGTCGTCATCGGTCGGGGTCGACGCCTCCGACTCGGTCGCGTCGTCCTCGGTCGTGGTCGCGGCGTCGTCCGCACCGTCGTCGCTCCCGCACCCGGCCAGGAGCAGAGCGACGACGAAGAAGGGGACGAGCAGGAGCGGGCGGCGGCGCACGGTTGACCTCGGGGTCTCGGGAGGGGGCCGCCAGTCTGCCGCATCCCGATCAGCGGTCGGCGGCACCCCGGTGGCGGTCGCCGTCCGGCCAGCGCGGCCGCTCCACGCGCTCCGGCTGAGGGTGCGCGGGGGCCCGCCGGTAGCCTCGGGGTCGGCGGGTCCCGCCGTCCGCACCGAGGAGCTGCATTGCCCACCGAAGCCGAGGTCATCGAGGCCCTGCGTCCCGTCGAGGACCCGGAGCTGCACCGCAGCATCGTCGACCTGGGGATGGTGAAGGGCGTGGCGATCGACGGCCCGGTCGTCGCCGTGCAGGTGGCGTTGACGGTGCCCGGCTGCCCGTTGCGTGCCGAGATCGACAAGCGCGTGTCCGACGCGGTCACCGGCCTCGACGGCATCGAGCGGGCCGACGTCGACTTCACGGTCATGACCGACGACGAGCGGGCGAAGGTCCGCGAGATGGTCCACGGCAACCCGGCGGCCACCGCGGGCAGCCAGGCCGCGCACGGCCACGCCGAGGGCCGCCACATCCGCTTCGCCGACCCGGACTGCCCCACCCGCGTCCTGCTGGTCGCGTCGGGGAAGGGCGGCGTCGGCAAGTCGTCGGTCACCACCAACCTGGCCGTCGCCCTCGCCCAGCGCGGCCGCTCGGTCGCGGTGGTCGACGCCGACGTGTGGGGCTTCTCGATCCCCCGGATGCTCGGCGTCGAGCAGCCCCCGACCGTGATCGACGGCATGCTGGTGCCGCCGGAGGTCAACGGGGTGCGCTGCATCTCGATGGGGTTCTTCGCCGAGGAGGAGACCCCCGTCATCTGGCGGGGGCCGATGCTCCACAAGGCGCTCGAGCAGTTCCTCACCGACGTCTACTGGGACGACCCGGACTTCCTGCTCGTCGACCTCCCGCCCGGTACCGGCGACATCTCGATCTCGCTGGCGAGCTTCCTCCCCCGGGCCGAGGTCTACGTCGTGACCACACCCCAGCCCGCCGCCCAGCGGGTCGCCCAGCGGGCCGGGTTCATGGCCGAGAAGGTCAACCTCACCGTCAAGGGCGTGATCGAGAACATGAGCTGGTTCACCGGCGACGACGGGCAGCGCTACGAGCTGTTCGGAGCCGGCGGCGGGGCCGAGCTCGCGCAACGCCTGGAGGTGCCGCTGCTCGGCCGGGTGCCGCTGGTGCCGCTCCTGCGCGAGGGCGCGGACGAGGGTCGGCCGATCGTGCTCACCGAGCCCGACGGCGAGGCGGCCCGGGCGTTCGGGTCGATCGCCGAGGAGATCGACGTCAACCTGGCCCCGACCCGCCGCTACCACCGCGAGCTGAAGCTGATCTGACCCGACGGCCGAGATGCGTCCTAGCCTGCGCGCGATCCGAGTCGAGAGGCACCGATGAGCAACGACCACCCCTACGCCGAGCGCTACGGCGTCAACCGCCGCCTCCCCGAGGCGGGCCTTCCCCGCGACGAGGTGCTCGAACAGCTCCGCACCATGGCCACCGAGGAGGACCGGGCCTGGGAGACCGGGAAGGTCTCGGGCACCATGTACTGCGGCGACCACGAGCACTACGCGTTCCTGAACGAGGCGTTCGGGATGTACGCGCACGTGAACGCGCTCCAGCGCGACATCTGCCCGAGCCAGACCCGCTTCGAGGGCGAGATCATCGCCATGACCCTCGACATGCTCCACGCCGACGCGGTCGACGACGGCGAGCCGGTCGGGCTGGTCACCACCGGCGGCACCGGCAGCATCCTCCACGCCCTGATCGCGTACCGCGAGCAGGCCGCCGCCCGGGGCGTCACCCGGCCCAACTTCGTCAAGCCCGAGACCGGGCACCCCGCGTTCGACAAGGGCTGCCACCTCTTCGGCATCGAGGTGCGCAACGCGCCGGTCGACCCCGACACGACCAAGGTCGACGTCGCCGCCGTCGCCGACCTGATCGACGACCAGACCATCGCCATCCTCGGGTCGGCGTGCAACTACGGGTACGGCACGATCGACCCGATCGAGGAGCTGTCGGCCCTCGCCGTCGAGCGGGGCGTCGGGCTGCACGTCGACGGCTGCCTCGGCGGCTTCATCCTCCCGTGGGGGCAGGAGCTCGGCTGGGACATCCCGGTCTTCGACTTCCGGCTGCCCGGCGTCACCAGCATCTCGGCCGACACCCACAAGTACGGCTACGGGTTCAAGGGCAGCAGCGTGCTCTCCTTCCGCGACAAGGCGCTGCGCAACGGCCAGTACTTCTTCCTCACCGGTTGGAGCGGCGGCAAGTACTGCTCGCCGGGCATGGAGGGCTCGCGCTCGGGCGGGGCGCTCGCCTCGACCTGGGCGGCGATGGTGTCGATCGGCCGCGAGGGCTACCTGCGCTACGCCAAGGCGATCTTCGAGACCGCCGACGCCATGAAGGCGGCGGTGCGCTCGCACCCGGAGCTGCGAATCATCGGCGACCCGACGTTCTGCTTCAGCTTCACCAGCGACGCGTTCGACATCTACCACGTCAACGACTTCATGCGGGGCCGGGGCTGGCGCTTCAACGGCCAGCAGTACCCGAACGCGATCCACATGGCGGTCACCCGCCCGCAGACCCAGCCCGGCGTGGCCGAGGCGTTCGCCGCCGACCTGGCCGAGGCGGTGGCCTACGGCGTCGAGCACGCCGACGAGTCGCCGATGTCGGCCGCGATCTACGGCGGCGTCGTCGGCGGCCTCGACGACGCCGCCGACGAGTTCATCCGCTCGGTGATGGCCGACATGATGGACAAGCAGCAGTCGGTCCCCGCCGAGCCCTGACCCGC
>JAAYBP010000137.1 GCA_012730075.1 Acidimicrobiales bacterium
ACCCCCGAACGGCACCGGACGGCGCTCTGCTAGTAACGACGGACGTGCACCGCCACCGCCACCACCGGGATCTCGACCTGAGCCCGGTGTGGGACGACCTCGATCTTCCCCGCCGGTTCCCGGACGAGGTCGAGGCGGCCGCCGCCGCGGCCCGCGACGAGCGGACCGCCGAGCGGCGCGACGCGACCGACATCGCCTTCATCACCGTCGACCCCCCCGGGGCGATGGACCTCGACCAGGCCCTCCACCTCGCCGACCGACCGGGCGGCGGCTGGACGGTGCACTACGCCATCGCCGACGTCGCCGCCCTCGTCCCGCCGGAGGGCCCGGTCGACGTCGAGGCCCGCCACCGCGGCGAGACGCTCTACCTCCCCGACGGGCGCGTTCCGCTCCACCCTCCCGTGCTCGGCGAGGGTTCGGCCAGCCTCCTCCCCGACGTCGACCGTCCCGCGGTCCTGTGGACGATCGACCTCGACGACACCGGCGCGACCGACCGGATCGCCGTCGAGCGGGCCGTCGTCCGCAGCCGGTCCCGCCACGACTACGACGAGCTCCAGGCCGCGTTCGACGCCGGCACGCCCCCCGAACCGGCCGCGCCGCTGCGGGCGATCGGCGAGGCCCGCCAGGCCCTCGCCCGCGAGCGCGGCGCCATCGAGCTGGGCCTCCCGTCCCAGGAGGTGGTCCGCCGGGACGACGGCTCGTGGACCATCGAGCACCGCCTGACCCTGCCGGTCGAGGGCTGGAACGCCCAGCTGTCGCTGCTGACCGGCATGGCGGCCGCCCGCCTGATGATCGACGGGGGGATCGGCCTGCTGCGCACGCTCCCGACCCCCGACAAGGGGACCGTCCGCCGCCTCCGCCGGGCCGCCCCCGGGCTCGGCGTCGACTGGCCCGACGGCGCGGCCCCCAGCGACGTGATCGCCGACCTCGACCACCACGATCCGCGCCACGCCGCCTTCCTCGACCGGGCGGCGACCCTGCTCCGGGGCGCGGGTTACACCGCCTTCGACGGCGAGGTCCCCGCCGACACGGGCCATGCCGGCGTCGCCAACCCCTACGCCCACGTGACGGCACCCATCCGCCGGCTCGGCGACCGCTTCGCCACCGAGATCTGCCTCGCCCTGCACGCCGGCACCGCCCCGCCCGGGTGGGTGCGGGCCGCGCTCGCCGACCTGCCCGAGGTGCTCCAGGCGAGCGGGCGCCGTGCGAACGCGGTCGAGCGCACCTCGGTCGACCACGTCGAGGCGTGGCTGCTCTCGGACCGGATCGGCGAGGTGTTCGAGGTGGCGGTAATCGACCACGACGACGACCGCGATCGCTCGACCGTCGTCCTCGACGACCCCGCCGTCGAGGCGCCCTGCAACGGACGGCCACCGCTCGGGGCCCGCATCGACGCCCGGCTGATCGAGGCCGACCTCGCGACCCGGCGGGTCCGCTTCGAGCCCGCCTGACCCGCCCCCGCGTTCCAAGGGGTCGGACGAGACACGCTCACGCGGCACCCGGCGCTCGAGCCCGCGCCGCCCGGGGACGCCTCCCCGCGGCGGTGCCCCGGTCCCGCGAGGGACCCCCGGTAGCGTCGTCGCCATGGTCGACCTGGCGGCCCTCGTGGCCGGGTTCCTCCTCGGCGCGCTCGGTGTCACCGCGGTCGTCGCCGCGACTCGACGCCCACCCGTACTCGTCGCGCCCGCACCCGGTGCCGCCCCGCCGGCGGCCCCCACCCGCCGCCGCTCGACTTCGCGCCCGGCGGGCTCGGCCGCCCCTCCGCTAGCCCCTTCCCCACCGCCCACCGCCCCCGCGGCGCCCGTCGCACCCGCACCGGCCGCGCCCGGCTCCCCACCGCGGGGACCCCGACGGGCCCGCCTCGACCTCGAGGACGGCTCGGCGGGCGTCGAGCTCGGCGACGAGCCGACCACGATCGGACGGGGCCGCGACCAGGTCCTCCGCGTCGACGACGCC
>JAAYBP010000138.1 GCA_012730075.1 Acidimicrobiales bacterium
GGAACTGCGAGAGCTGCGAGGTCCCGAAGCACTCCTTGATGGCCGCGACCACCGGGCGGATGTTGATCAGCGACTGCGGCGTGATCGCCTCGACGTCCTGGGTGGTCATGCGCTCGCGGACGACCCGCTCCATGCGCGACAGGCCGATGCGGACCTGGTTCTGGATCAGCTCGCCGACCGAGCGGATGCGCCGGTTGGCGAAGTGGTCCTGGTCGTCGAGCCGGTAGCCGGGCTCGGCGTCGACGAGGTGCAGGAGGTAGGTGGTGGCGGCGAGGACCTCGCAGCGCGACAGCACCGACTGGTCGGGCCTGGCCTCCTCGCGGTTCTCGGCGGCGAGGGCGACGGCCTCGTCGGACGTCTCCGGGCGGTCGAGCTCGACCATCGGGAACGTGCGCTCGATCCAGTCGAGCTCGGCGCCGAGCTTGCGGTTGAGCTTGTAGCGGCCGACGCGGCTGAGGTCGTAGCGGCGGGGCTCGAAGAAGGCGTTGCGGAAGTAGGCCTTGGCCGACTCCGCGGAGGGCGGCTCACCCGGGCGGGCGCGCTTGTAGATCTCGATCAGCGCCTCCTCCTGGGTGGGAGCGAGGTCGCGGTCCTTCTCCCACTGGCCCTCGAGGAAGGGGAACTCGCGCACGAAGGCGTCGAGGAAGCCGGGGGCCTGCTCCTCGTCGTAGCCGAGGGCGCGGAGGAGGACGAACAGGCTGAGGCGGCGCTTGCGGGCCACCCGCGTGCCGGCGGTGACGTCCTTGCCGGGCTTCTGCTCGACGTCGAACTCGATCCACTCACCGCGGTAGGGGTGGATCGTGCCGGTGACGAGCTGGTGCTTCGCCAGGTTGCGGAGGCGGAAGCGCTCGCCGGGCTGGAAGATCACGCCGGGCGAGCGGACGAGCTGCGACACGACGACGCGCTCGGTGCCGTTGATGATGAAGGTGCCCTTCTCCGTCATCATGGGGAAGTCACCCATGAAGACGGTCTGCTCCTTGATCTCACCGGTGACCTGGTTCATGAACTTGGCGCGCACGAAGATCGGCGCCGCGTAGGTCATGTCCTTTTCCTTGCACTCCTCGACCGTGAACTTCGGCTCGGGGCGCAGGTCCTCGTCGTCGGGGTCGAACTGCAGCTCGAGCTGGAGGGTCTCGGTGAAGTCCTTGATCGGGCTGATGTCCCGGAACGTGTTCGCCAGGCCCTGCTCCAGGAACCACTTGAACGAGGTCCGCTGGACGGCGATCAGGTCGGGGAGCTCGAGGACCTCGTCGAGGTTCGCGAAGGAGTAACGATCCCGGGTGGTGGGTCGGGCAGACAAGGCCTCTCCTCAGGAAAGAAGGATGATCACGCGGCGCAGGCCGCGCTGGCGCGCACGTTCCCGGGGCCGAGTGACGAGGGAACGGGGCGGGCAGTCACGGCGGAGGCCCACACTACGGGGCGACAGGGCCACGAGGCAACCTGCGCGTCACTAAGCCGGACCGGCCCTTCGGGGCGGGTCCTGCGAAGTTCCGCGCAGGGTAAGCCGACCCGCCCGACAGGTCAAGGATCTAGGGCCGATCGACCCACGCACCGTGGCCGACCCCTCCCCCTCCGTGCCCCACCATCCCGCCCCTCCCCGAATTTCAATCCTGGTCCCCCGCATCGGTGGAGGAGGGTCGAAATTCGGGCGGCGGTGGGGTCGTACCCTCGGGCGGGTGACCGAGGTCGGGATCCGGACGGCGGCCGCCCGGCCGGTCAGCTCGGCGAGCCTGGCGGTGTTCCGCATCACGTTCGGCGTGGCGATGGTGCTGAACGTCGCCCTCTACGTGCCCGAGCTGGTCGGGTCGTACTACGTCGAGCCCAACGTGCTGTTCCCGTACCCGCCGTTCGAGTGGGTGGCCCCGCCGCCGGGCGCCGGGATCTACCTGGTGTACGCGGCGATGGCGGCGACCGGCGTCCTGATCGCCGTCGGACGCTGGTACCGGCCGGCGACGCTCGCGTTCCTCGCGCTCCACACGTGGGTGTTCCTGCTCGACTCGACCCACTACCAGAACCACGAGTACCTGATCTCGCTCCTGGCGCTGCTGCTCGCGCTGCTGCCGGCCGACCGCCGCTGGTCGCTCGACGCCCGCCGCCGACCCGACCGGGCGTCGGACACCGTCCCGGCGTGGACCGTGTGGATCCTGCGCTTCCAGATCGGTGTGCCGTACGTGTTCGGCGGCATCGCCAAGCTGAACGGCGACTGGCTGCGCGGGGAGCCGCTGCGGATGTGGCTCGCCGCCCGCACCGAGGTCGAGCCGGTGGCGACGATCCTCACCACCGACTGGGTCGTGTGGGCGATGGCCTACGGCGCCCTGGTGCTCGACCTGACCGTCGTCGGCTTCCTGTCGCTCCGCCGCACCCGGGTCGCCGCCTTCGCCGTTGTCACCTGCTTCCACCTCATGAACGTGTGGTTGTTCGGGCTCTTCATCTTCCCGTGGCTGATGATCGCCTCGACGCTGATCTTCTTCCCGCCGGACTGGCCCGAGCGCCTCGCCGCGTGGTGGGACGCCCGCATGGCGCCCGACCCCACGCCGTCCGTCGCGGGTAAGGCCTCCGCCGCTGAGGCCGCCGCCGCTCGGCCGTCCGCCGCTCCGTCCTCCGCCGGGGCGACCGGCGTCGCCTCCGGCCGGGTCGAATCGCCCGACCGGGCCGCGGACCTACGCCCCTCGGCCGCGCTGGTCGCGTTCCTCGCCGTGTGGGTCGCGGTGCAGGTCGCCCTGCCGCTTCGGCACCTCCTGATCCCCGGCGACGTCAACTGGACCGAGGAGGGCCATCGCTTCGCCTGGCACATGAAGCTGCGCGACAAGTCCGGAACGGCCACGTTCCTCGTGACCCTGCCCGACGGCCGCGTCGTCGAGGTCGACCCGCGCGACGAGCTGTCCGCCAAGCAGGCGGGCTCGCTCCCTGGCCACCCCCGCCGGATCGTCCAGTACGCGCACCACCTGTCCGACCGCTACGGCGGGGCGGAGGTCCGGGCCGAGACCTCGGTGTCGCTCAACGGCCGCGCCCCGCAGCCGATCGTCGACCCCACCGTCGACCTCGCCGCCGTCGACCCGTTCTGGGTCGGCGCGGCCGACTGGATCGAGCCGCTCGTGACGCCGCTCGATCCCTGACGCCCCCGAAAACGCGAAATGGCAACCCTGGTCCCCCCGATGAGGGGACCAGGGTTGCCAGAACGGCGGACTACTTGAGCTCGACCGTGGCGCCCTCGGCCTCGAGGGCCTCCTTGGCCTTCTGGGCGTCCTCCTTGGAGGCCTTCTCCAGGATCGGCTTCGGGGCGTTGTCGACCAGGTCCTTGGCCTCCTTGAGGCCCAGGCTGGTGAGGCTCCGGACGGCCTTGATGACGCCGACCTTCTTCTCGCCGGCGGCGGTGAGGATGACGTCGAACTCGTCCTGCTCGTCGCCCCCACCCGCGGCGGCGTCGCCCCCGCCCGCGGCGGCGGGACCGGCGGCGACCGCGACCGGCGCGGCGGCGGTGACGTCGAAGCGCTCCTCGAACGCCTTCTTCAGCTCCGACAGCTCCAGCACGGTCATGCCGGCGATGGCGTCGAGGATGTCGTCGGTGGAAAGGGTGGCCATGTCAGCTCTCCTCAGTAGCGGCCGGCTCGGCCGGGGATTCGGCCTCGGCCTCGGCCGAGGGGGTGGTGTCGTCGGCCTCGGGGGCCTCGGAGGTCTCGTCGGCGGCGGCCTCGGGGGCCTCGGCGCCGTCGGAGGCGGCGGGCGCCTCGTCGGTCTCGGTGGTGGACGCCTCGCCGGTGGCGGCCTCCGCGCCGGCCGGCTCATCGGCGGCCGCGGTGGGGGCACCCGGGGCGCCACCGGCCTCGATCAGGGCGTTCAGGGCGTAGCTGAAGCTGCGCGGCACCGCGTCGAGCAGACTGGCGAACTGCTGCATCGGGGCCGCGAACAGGCCGGCGATCTCGGCGAGCAGCTGGTCGCGGCTCGGGAGGTCGGCCAGGGCGGTGACGTCGTCGGGCGACAGCCGGTCGCCGCCGAGCACGCCGCCCTTGATCACCAGGGCGGTGTTGGTCTTGGCGAAGTCGCGGAGGGCCTTGGCGACCCCGGCCGCGTCGCCTTCGACGAAGGCGATCGCCGTGGGCCCGGTGAGCAGGTCGTCGATCTCGAGGCCGCGCTCGCGAGCCGCCAGGCGCACGAGGGTGTTCTTGTAGATCTTGTAGGTGCCGCCGGCGTCGCGCAGGGCGCGACGCAGGTCGGACAGAGCGGCGACGTCGAGGCCGCGGTACTCGGTGAGGACGGCGGCCTCGGAGCTCTCCAGGCGCTCGCTCACCTCGGCGACGACGGCGACCTTGTCGGCACGGGGGTTGTCCACGGATCCTCCTCTCAGGGGCTGGGCTCCGACCGGAGCGCGAAACGGGTCCTCGTCAACACACGACGAAGACCCGGGAGGAGGAACGGTGTCCCCCGCCTCGTCCGGCGGACCGTGGTCCCTTGGGCACTGCCGTGCACCGGATGTCTTCGGCGAGCGATGGCTCGGTTGTACGGAGGCGCGACGCTAGCCGGACCACCCCCGGCGCGGCCAAACGGCCGGCGCGAGCGGTGCGGATCAGGCGTCGACCTCGGGCTTGATGCGGCCCGGGTCGACCTTGATGCCGGGGCCCATCGTCGAGGACAGGCCGACCCGGCGCAGGTAGCGGCCCTTCGACGAGGCCGGCTTGACCCGGTTCAGCTCGTCGACGACGGCACGCACGTTGGCGAGGAGGTCGGCGGCGGTGAAGCTCGCCTTGCCGACCGGGACGTGGACGTTGCCGTACCGGTCGGTGCGGTACTCGACCTTGCCGCCCTTGAAGTCCTCGACGGCCTTGCCCACGTCGGTGGTGACCGTGCCCGTCTTGGGGTTGGGCATCAGGCCGCGGGGACCGAGCACCCGGCCGAGCCGGCCGACGGTCGGCATCATGTCGGGCGTGGCGATGGCCACGTCGAAGTCGAGCATCCCGCCCTCGACCTGGGCGGCGAGGTCGTCGGCGCCGACCACGTCGGCACCGGCGTTGCGGGCCTCCTCGGCGGCGTCGCCCGCGGCGAACACCGCGACGCGCACGGCCTTGCCGGTGCCCGACGGGAGGGCGACGGTGCCGCGCACCATCTGGTCGGCCTTGCGGGGGTCGACGCCGAGCCGGATGCTCAGCTCGATCGTCTCGTCGAAGCCGGCCGCGGCCAGGTTCTTGGCCAGGTCGACCGCCTCGTCGGCGGTGTGGAGGTGATCTCGGTCGAACCGCTTCGCGGCGTCGCTGTAGCGCTTGCCCTTCGCCATGGTGGCTCCCTCGTCTGCTCGGGCCCGGGGCGAGGTCCTCCCCGGTGCCAGGTGGTTGTGGTGATCCCGCCGGAGCGGGGGGTTCCCGCCGGAGCGGGGGTCGATCCGCCGGGGCGGACCGGCGGACTAGCCGACTTCGAGGCCCATCGATCGGGCGGTGCCCTCGACCTGCTTGACGGCCGCGTCGATGTCGTTGGCGTTGAGGTCGGGCATCTTGATCTCGGCGATCTCGCGGACCTTGGCGGCCGACACGGTGCCGGCGCCCTCACGGCCGGGGTTCTGCGAGCCCTTGCCGATGCCGGCGGCCTCGCGGAGCAGCACGGGCGTCGGCGGCGTCTTCGTGATGAACGTGAAGGACCGGTCCTCGAAGATCGTGATCTCGACCGGGATGATCGTGCCGCGCTGCGACTCGGTCTGCGCGTTGTAGGCCTTGCAGAAGTCCATGATGGCGACGCCGTGCGGACCCAGCGCGGTACCGACCGGCGGCGCGGGGTTGGCCTGGCCGGCGGGGATCTGGATCTTGACGACGGCCGCGACCTTCTTCTTGGCCATGGGTGCTCACTTCCTGGTGGGCGGCTCCACGCCGCCCGCGACTCGGGCTCGGCTCGGCGGGGCTCCGCCGAGGGGACAGGACAGGGTACGGGGCCGGCCGGCGGCGACGCCACCCGGCGGGGCGGTCAGAACTTGGCGACCTGCGAGAAGTCGAGCTCGACCGGCGTTTCGCGGCCGAAGATGTCGACGAGCACCTTGACCTTGAGCTGGTCCTCGTTGATCTCGACGATCTCGCCGGAGAAGTTGGCGAACGGGCCCTCCTTGACCCGCACCGTCTCACCCAGCTCGTGCTCGAGGCGGGCCCGACCCTTCTTGGTCGGCAGCTCCTCGGTGTCGTCCTTGACGGCGAGGAACGTCTCGACGTCGCGCCGCGGGAGCGGCGAGGGCCGGTTGCCGGCGCCGACGAACCCGGTGACGCCGGGGGTGTTGCGGATCACGTACCAGGAGTCGTCGTCGAGCATGCACCGCACCAGCAGGTAGCCGGGGAACATCTTCTTCTGGACGACCTGCTTCTTACCGCCGCGGATCTCGACGACGTCCTCCATGGGGATGACGACCTCGTGGATGCGCCCCTCCATGTTCATCGACGAGGTGCGGGCCTCGAGGTTCTGCTTGACCTTCTTCTCGTAGCCCGACTGGGTGTGCACCACGTACCAGCGCCCGGGCCGGTCGTAGGGGCTCTCGACCGGGGCGGACTCCTCGATCAGGGCCTCGGCGTCGACGACGACCTCACCCGTCTCGGGGTCGACGCCCGTCGGCGCCGCGTCGACGACCTCACCGGTCTCCGGGTCGACGCCCGCGGGGGCGGCGTCGACGGCTTCGGTCTCGCCGGTCTCCGTCGGTGCCGCGTCGGTCACCTCGGTCTCGGCGACGGCGACGTCCTCCGTCCCGGCGGACCCGTCCCCGTCGGTGGGGTCGGCGGGCGGAGCCGCCGGCTCGTCGGACGCCGCGGGCGGCTCGGGCTCGACCACCCCATCGGACGGGGCGGGCGCGTCGGTGTCGGTCGGTTCGGGATCGGGTTCGAGGAAGCTCACGGGGTGGTTCTCCGGGACGCGGGCGGTTGGCTCGGTCCGTCAGGCGGTGGTGGTAGGGGCGGTTCGGTCAGGACTCGTAGATCCAGAGCACGGCCTTGGCCATGGCGTAGTCGGACCCGGCGATCAGGGCGGTCAGGATCACGATCGTCACGAACACGATGACCGAGTAGTTGATCGTCTCGGCGCGGGTCGGCCAGTTGACCTTGCGCAGCTCGCTGCGGACCTCGCGCAGGAACTGCCGCGGCTTGGTGCGCTGCTCCTTCGGGCGGGGAGCCGACGGGGCACGACGGGTGGCCTTCGGGTTCCCCTCGGCGTCGAGCGCGCCCTGCTTCTGGAGCATGCGCTTCTGTTCACGGTTCATCGCCATCGGTGGCACCTGACGAGCGGGTTGTGCGGGGTGGAGCAGGGCAGGAGGGAGTCGAACCCCCAACCGCCGGTTTTGGAGACCGGTGCTCTGCCAATTGAGCTACTGCCCTCGGTGGGGCGTCGACGACCAAGGCCGCCGGCGGGCGCGAGCGAGACTAGCAAGGGGGCTCGGCACCTCCTACTCGGCTTCGACCGCGCACGGACCGGGGTCGGAGGAATCTCGTGGCACGGCGGCGGGAGCCGGATCGCCCACGCCGGACCGGTCGGCCGACGGGCCGACGGGCCGACGGGCCTCAGCCCGCGAGGGGCAGGCGGCGCGCCCGGCTGCGACTGGCGATCACGATCGCCCCCGCCCCGGCCGCCGCGGCGGTCGCCGCCGCCAGGCCGCCGATGTAGGCGACCCGTCGGCCGGTGAGCAGCGAGCGGATGGCGTGACGCTCCCCCGCCTCCTCGATGTGGGTCAACACCTCGGTGACCAGGCCGGGCGCCGGTTCGAGCACCTCGGTGCGCAGCGAGCGCAGGGCCCGCAGAACGCGGCGGTGCTGCACCATGTCGGCCTGGCAGCGCAGGCAGCCCTCGACGTGACGGCGGGCCGAGCGGTCGAGCGCCGCCGGGTCGGTCGCCGCCTCGGCGAGGATGTCGACGAGCTCGTTGCAGTCGACGGCCACGTCACCCACCTCCCGGGTGGTCGTCCTCGTCGCGCGTCGGGAACACGCGATCCTTCAGCTTGCGGCGGGCCCGGTGCAGGCGCACCTTGGCCGCCGACTCCGAGATGCCCAGCTCGGCGGCGATCGCCTCGTGGGGCAGGTCGTACACGTCGCGCAGCACCACGACCGCCCGGAGCTTCGGCGGCAGCTCGTCGAGCGCGGCGACCAGGCGGTCGCGCAGGTCGGACGCGTCGGCGCGGGCGGCCGGGTCCAGCTCCGGGCTGGCGTCGACCACGACCAGCTCGTCGTCGAGCTCGTCGTGGCGGTGCCGCCGGCGCCGACCGACGTAGGTCGACGCGCAGTTGGCGGTGATGCGGTACAGCCAGGTCGTGAACCGGGCCTCGCCCCGGAACCGACCGAGGGACCGGTAGGCCCGCAGGTACGCCTCCTGCACGACGTCGCGCGCGTCGTCGTCGTTGCCGGTCAGCCGGCGGGCCAGCGTGTAGGTCTCGGCGTGGGTTGCGGTCACCAGGTCCTCGAAGGCTCGGTCGTCGCCGGCCTGCGCCCGGGCGACCAGATCGGCCATCGCCTCGGGATCGGGGCGACGGTACGACCGGGGCGGTCGGGAGCTGGTGCCGGCGTCGGTCACCATCGGGGCCTTGGACCCGTGCGGGGGGTGCGGCGTTACCGCCGCGCCCTCAGCGGGTCTCCTTGTGGAGCGTGTGCGACCGCTCCCACTGGCAGTACTTCTTCATCTCGATGCGCTCACGATCGTTGATCTTGTTCTTCGTCGTGATGTAGTTGCGGCGCTTGCACGAGGTGCACTCGAGCGTGACCGCGATGCGCTTGTCGTTCCTGGCCATCTCGGGCTCCTACTTGATGATCTTGGTGACGCGACCGGCGCCGACGGTCCGGCCACCCTCACGGATCGCGAACCGGAGACCCTCATCCATCGCGATCGGCGAGATCAACTCCACCGACATCGACGTGTTGTCAC
>JAAYBP010000139.1 GCA_012730075.1 Acidimicrobiales bacterium
CGCAGCCGCCCCCCGGGTTCTCCGGGTCCGCTCCGCGTGGCCCGGTCACCGGTGGGCCGTCCCCGGATGCCCCGCCGAGCGGTCCGCAGCCGGGCCCGCAGTCCCGCGGCTCGTTCCCGGTGGGCCCACCCTCCGCGGGCCCGTCCCCGGCGGTCCCGTCCCCGGGGCCGATCGGCTCGGCGCCGATCGACGAGGTGCCACTCGGGTCACCCGTGGGCGAGGTTCCGACCGGGTCGCCTGGCGCCCCTCCGTTCCCGTCCGGGCCGTCGGGTCCGTCCGGTCCGCCCGGGCCGTCGGGTCCGTCCGGTCCGTCGGGTCCGTTCCCGGGCGGGCCCGGGGCCGGTTCCGGCCGGACGCCCGCGAACGGCTCCGTGCCCGCCCCGACCCCGGGCCCCGCCGCGGCGCCGGGCGCCGAGGGGTGGCCCGGCGAACCCGCCTCGCCGTCGCTCCGCGGTCCCGGATCCGACTCCCCCGGGCGACCGACGCCCGGCGAGCCGATGCCGCCCGGCGGAGGTGTCGTCCCGGTGACGCCGGACCCGCCGACGACGGGCCGCCAGTCGCCGTTCCCGACCACCGGCGAGGAGCCGGCGGTGCCGTCGCCGCGGCCGACGACCGATGCCATCCCACCGCCGGGGCGCGGTCCGGTGTCCCGGTACGGGCCACCGAGTGGGGGTCAGCCCGTGGCGAGCCCCGGATCGCCCGGCTTCCCGGGCGGTCCGTCCTCCAGCGGCGTTCGTGGGGCACCCGGGTCGGGTGTCGACCGGCGCTCGCCCCTGGTGCGACCGCGCACCGATCGCGTGGCGATCGCCGCCCTGGTGCTGGCCGTGCTGCTCGCGCCGCTGGGCTTCCTGCTGTCGCTCGTGAGCCTCGGCCGGATCCGTCGGTCGCGCGGGCGACGCAAGGGCACCGGGCTCGCGCTCACCGCCCTGGTGATCTCGATCGTGGTGATGGTCGGCCTGGGCGTGACCGCGTTCGGGCTTTCGCAGGGCTGGTTCCAGCACCACAACGTCGACGACTGGCCCTCCGGAGACGAGCACGCGATAGCCCAGGTGATCGACCGCTACGAGGAGCTCTACCGCGAGGGCGACGCCGACGCGATCTGCGCGGAGCTGTTCACCGAGCAGCTGCGGGAGATCGTCGAGACCGAGCCCGACGGGTGCGGCTCTCTCCTCGAGGGACGGGTCTGGTACTACCAGCACGACATCGAGATGACGCAGGTGAGCGTCGACGGCGACACGGCGACGACGCGGGTGCTCGAGAACGGCGTCGACCTGCGGGTCGACCTCGTGCGCGTCGACGGCGAGTGGCGGATCAGCTTCTTCACTGTGCTCGAGGACGGCTGATCGTCACCCGGGCCGCGGGGAGCGTCGGTCCCAACCGGGCCGGTCGGCCCCCCGTCAGGCGGAGAAGTGGTCGCGCACGTTGGCGACCGACCGGGCGACGTTGGGCCGGTGTCGAGCGGGGTAGCCCATCAACCTGAGGCCGGGCTTGACCGGCGGGCGGGCGGTCGAGAGGTCGAAGGTCTCGGTGACCCGGCTGCCGTCGCCGTCGGGTTCGACCGTCCAGCGCCACCGGTGGCCGCCGGCGTGGGCCCACGCGATCAGGCGGTCCTCCTCGAACTCCTTGACGCCCGACGTGATCCGGTAGGGGATGCCGTACAGCTTCATGTCCATGCCGAAGCGGTCGCCTTCGCCGAG
>JAAYBP010000140.1 GCA_012730075.1 Acidimicrobiales bacterium
CCCCGACGAGCACCGACGTCGCCCCGTAGGTGGCGGCCGCTCGCACCGAGCGCCACCGGCGCTCCCGATCGCGGCGGTGGCGGAGCAAGGGCCAGGCGTAGGCCGCCGCCACCCAGGGCAGCAGCAGGGCGGCCGACGCGTTCGTCCACAGGGCCAGCCCGGTGAGCACCCCCGCCGCGATCGCGGTCGAGCGGCGGCGGTCGCCCTTGACGATCCCGGCGACAAACACGGCCAGGAGGGCGCAGACGCCGACCAGCATGGGCACGTAGCTCACCGACGCGGTCACGTGCTGGAGCTGGGGCATCGCCAGGGGCGCGACGGCGGCGGCCAGGCACGCGTGGCGGCGGGCCCCGATGCGGCGGGCCGCCCACCACCCGCAGAGGGGCAGGTGGGCGACCATCGCCACGCCGAGCAGGCGGAGCCCGAGGACCTCGCGGTCGGCCGGCATCTCCCCTCCCCCGATCGCCCGCGCCACGCGGAGGACCCCGGCCGCGACGAGGTAGTAGAGCGGCGGGTGCTGCGCCATCTGGTTCGGGAGGGGTTCGTACTCGCCGGTCCGGGGGTCGGGCCAGCTGATGGGCCGGTCACCGCCGAGGTCCGTGATCGTGGGGCGGTCCGAGCGGGGCGTCGCGTTGTCGGGTCGCAGCACCGTCTCGAAGAAGATCCCCCCCGAGCCGTACGCGAGGGCCGACGCCCCCACCGACCGGGCGCGCCCGTCGTAGGCGGGGTACGACGCGGTGTCGGCGACGTGGTACACGAGGTCGACGTGGGCGTTCTCGTCGGGAGGCACGCCGGGCGGGCTGAGGATGCTCCACCACAGCCCGAGCAGCACGAACAGCGCCGTCGCCGCCCACACGCTCCGCGGGGTCTCCGACGCGACGCGCCGCATCCGGCCGATCCCCGGCCTCGTTTCGGCCGCGGTGGGCGTCTGGCCCGCCGGAGGGTCGACGGGGCGGCGGGGATCGGGCAACGGCGCGAGGCGGGTCAGTCGCCGGGGGCGACCAACTCGGGGCGGGCGGTGCGCGACGCGTGGGTGAGCGGGTCGGGGACCACGCCGATGGCGATCGTCAGCACCAGCGCCGCCGCGATGGCGACCTTGGCGCCCAGCGGAACGTGGATGCGCCGCACCGGCTCGGCCGTGGGCTCGGCGACCTCGACGTCGGCGTCGGTGACCCCGGCGTACATCGTCAGCACGATGCGCAGGTAGAGGAAGGCCGAGATGGTGGCGGCGAGCATGGCGACCAGTCCGAGCCACCACGACCCGGCGTCGACGACGGCCTGGATCACGTAGAACTTGGCGAGGAACCCGGCCGTGAGCGGGGTGCCCGCCTGGGCGAGCAGGAAGATGGTGAGCGCGAGGGCCAGGAACGGCTCGCGGCGGGCGAGGCCGCGGTAGTCGTCGATGTCGTGGTGGCCGTCGCCCCGGCGTCCGAACAGGGTGACGATGCCGAAGGTCCCGCCGATCAGGACCGTGTAGGCGGCGAGGTAGAACAGCACCGCGGCGATGCCCTCGTCGGCACCGGTGGACACGGCGGCGAGCATGAACCCGGCGTGGTTGATCGACGAGTAGGCGAGCATCCGCTTCACGTCGGACTGCACGACGGCGAGGACGGCGCCCACGATCATGCTGAGGACCGCGATCGCGTAGAGGATCGGCTGCCAGTCGAGGCGGTGGGTCGAGAGGGCGACGACGACCACCCGGAGCATGCCGGCGAAGGCGGCCGCCTTCACGACCGACGCCATGAACGCCACGACCGGCGAGGGCGAGCCCTGGTACACGTCGGGGGTCCACACGTGGAACGGCACGCCGCCGACCTTGAACGCGAAGCCGACGATCAGGAGGCCGATGCCGGCCAGCAGGAGGCCCTCGTCGAGGAGCCGGTGCGTCGCCAGGTACTCGGCGATGCCGACCAGGTTGGTCGTGCCCGTCGCGCCGTAGATCAGGGCGACGCCGTACAGGAAGAACGCGGACGAGAAGCCGCCGAGGACGAAGTACTTGAGGGCGGCCTCACCCGACCGGAGGCGACGGCGATGCAGGCCGGCGAGCACGTAGGCGGCGATCGACAGCACCTCGAGGCCGATGAACAGCACGATCAGGTCGGCCGCGGTGACCATGATGATCGCCCCGGACGCGGACGCCAGGTACAGCAGGTAGGCCTCGGCACCGGGCAGGTCCTCGCGGCGGAGGTACCCCTCGGTGAGCAGCGTCGCGAGGATCACCCCGACGCAGATCACGACGATCAGGAACAGCGAGAACTTGTCGACCGCGTACGCCCCGGCGACGGTGGTGCGCTCGGTGGGACCGACCCGCGACAGGTCGTGCCACACCCAGGCCGAGGCGCCGATGGCCCCGAGGGCGACGGCGATCGTGAACAGGGCGCTCCACGCGACGCGGGTGCGCCGCGGCAGGAGGCCGGCGATCGGCAGGAGGAGGCACGCCCCGACGACCACGACGAGGAACGGCGACAGCGCGCTCCACTCGACGTCGGGCGCCGGCACCGTGTCGGCCGCGGCGAGCAGGCTGGCGACGCTCATCCGCCGTGCTCCTCGGTCTCGGCGCTCTCGCGCTCGTGCTCGGCGTCGAGGTACACGTCCTCGCGGGCGGCGGGGCCGACCCGGTCGACCTCGGGCTCCTCGAAGTCGGAGTTCTCCTCGACGTGGGCGACGAGCGCCTTGATCGAGGGTTCGACCCGCTCGAGGAACGGCTTGGGGTAGATGCCGAGGAACACGATCAGCCCGATCAGCGGGGCCATCACCAGACCCTCGCGCAGGTTCAGCTCGGCGAAGCCCTCGTTGTCCTCGTCGGGCTCGCCGTGGAACACCCGCTGGTAGGCCCACAGCAGGTAGAGGGCGGCGAGGATCACGCCGGAGGCGGCGACGATCGACCACCAGCGGCGGGTGGTGAACGAGCCGAGCAGCACCAGGAACTCGCCGACGAAGCCGTTGAGGCCGGGCAGGCCGATCGACGACAGCATCACGACGGTGAACACGCCGGCGAAGATCGGCGCCACCTTCTGGAGGCCCTTCAGGGCGGCGATCTCGCGGGTGTGGCGGCGGTCGGAGATCATGCCGACGAGCAGGAACAGGGCGCCGGTCGAGATGCCGTGGTTGACCATCTGGAGCACCGAGCCCTCGAGGCCCTGGGTCGTCAGCGAGAACGTGCCGAGCACGATGAACCCGAGGTGGGCCACCGACGAGTAGGCGACGAGGCGCTTGAGGTCCTTCTGCATGGTGGCGACGACGGCGCCGTAGATGATGCCGACCGTGCCGAGCGTGACCATCGCCGGGGCGAACCAGGCCGCCGCCTCGGGGAACAGGTACAGGCCGAAGCGCAGGAACCCGTAGGTGCCGAGCTTCAGCAGGACGCCGGCGAGGATCACCGAACCGGCCGTGGGCGCCTGGGTGTGGGCGTCGGGCAGCCAGGTGTGGAGCGGCCAGATCGGCACCTTGATCGCGAAGGCGACGGCGAAGGCGAGGAACAGCCAGCGGGCCGAGTTGGCGGCGATCGCCCCCTGGTCGCTGGCGATGGTGACCAGGTCGAACGTGATCTGCCCGGTGGCCCGGCCGTGGAGGACGGCGGTGGCGACCAGCCCGACGAGCATGAACGCCGA
>JAAYBP010000141.1 GCA_012730075.1 Acidimicrobiales bacterium
CGCCACGGGTTCGGCGACGACGCCCCGTCGTGGGTCGAGCGGATCGACCCCGTCACCCTCGACGTGGTCGAGCGCTCGCCCGACCTGCCGGGTGGTCCGATGTGGCCCGGCGGGGTCGCCGCCCACGCCGACGGTTCGCTGCACGTCGTGTTCGGCAACCACGCCCACCGCCTGTCGTCGGGCCTGGACGTCGAGGCGAGCGCGACCCTGCCCCGCGTCCGCCCGTACAACAGCTTCGTCACCCTCCCCGACGGGCACCTCGTCACCAAGGACTTCGCCGGCCGGCGCGCCACCCAGGTCGAGGACGAGCCCCGAGAGCCCGCCGAGCTGCTCGTGCTCGACCCGACGACGCTCGCCGTCGTCGCCTCGCTCGTCCTGCCCGAGCCGTCGATCGCCCGCCTCTCCGCCGACGGCGACGACGTCTACGTGGTCGGCGACACCAGCCTCCTCCGGGTGCGCTGGGACCCCGACGCCCGGACGCTCACGCTCGACGAGGGCCTGGTCGCCCCGTACCGCACCCACCCCGGGCAGACCTACGGGTGGGACGCGGTGATCGCCCTCGGGGCGGCCTGGTTCCTCGACGACGGCGAGGGCACGCACCGCTTCAACGGCTCGTTCCGGGGCCAGGGGATCTCGACCGATCCGCTCCACGTCGTGCGGGTCGACCTGGCGACCGGGGCGGTGACCCTCACCGAGGTGTGCGGCCGGCCGGGCGGGCTGATCGCCAACCCGCCCGTCGTCGACGAGGCCCGGCGGATCGTCGTCGGCTACGACAGCGGCAACGGCGTCGTCACCGCGTTCGACGTCGCCGACGACGGCTCGCTCACCCAGCGCTGGCGGCGCGACCAGGACCACGCCTGCCACCCGCTGCTCTTCCCCGACACCGGCGTGCTCGTCACCGCCGACCACGACGCCGAGCGGACGGTCGACCACGTGGTGGCCCTCGACGTCGAGACCGGCGCCGAGCGGGGCCGGGCGGAGGCGGGCAGCCCGCTCCAGTCGGTCGTGTTCCCCGCCGTCGGCTGGGACGGCGACGTCTACTACGCCTCGATGTCGACCCTCGCCCGCGTCACCGTCGCCTGACCGGCCGAACCCCGCCGCCCGGCGCGCGAGCGGTGTCGGACGGCTTCCACGCGTGCGAGAGAGCTGACTGACTCGTCGCGCGCGTGCGCGCGAGCGGGGTCGGACCGCTTCCACGCGTGCGCGCCAGAGGTGTCTGACCCGTCGCGCGCGTGCGCGCGACGAGTGCCTGACGCCCGTCGCACGTTCAGCCGAGGAGGCGGTCGACCGCGGCCGTCCAGGCCCGGCGGATCTGGAGCGGCTCGCGGCCGAGGGCCACGTAGAGGTCCCACGCCTCGAACGAGGTGGCGACGACGATCGAGGTCACCACGTCGTCGACGTCGATCCGGTCGATGCCGTCGAGCTCGTGGGCGAAGTGGGCCTGCACCTGGGCGACCTGCTCCTGGCGCACGACGTTGAGCACATCGGCCAGCTCGCGGTGCTCGCCGGACCGGGCCCGCACCAGGCGGGCGACCGGGGCGATCGTGGCGTACAGGCGGGCCCGCGTGCGCACCAGCCCGGTCACCCGCTCGTGGCGGTCGCCCTGGCCGATGCCCGGGAGGATGAACAGGTCCGCGTAGCGCTCCCGGGTGCGCGAGATCGTGTCGAGGCGGAGGGTGTCGAGGTTGTCGAAGTAGCGGTACACCGACGACACCGAAACGCCGGCCCGCTCGGCGACGGTGGCCACGTCGGGGAGCCCGCCGTCGGCGACGATCAGGTCGACCATGGCGTCTATCACCGCGATGCGACCCCGCTCCCGGCGCTGGCGGCGCCCGTCGACCCGGTCGGCCGCTTCGCCGCGCCCCACCGCCGCGCCGCGGCCCGGGCTCGGGTCGGTCGGTTCGGAGGAGGGATCGCTCATCGCGTTGACGTCTGCACGGTTCGGTCCTGCCCGGCCGTCCGGTCCCGCCGTCGAGCCGTCCGGAGTGTGGCCCCCGCCCCCCCGGCCCGTCAACGTCCACCGCGTTACATCCGGGGTCAGACCCCAGATGTAACAACGGGCTTCTGTTACATCCGGGGTCTGACCCCGGATGTAACAGACCCGGGATGCAACCCCGGCGGGATCAGGCGCGGGGCTGGTAGCCGGCGTCGGCGGTGCGCATCCGGCGGCCGCTGTCGCGCAGGGCGGCGATCGCCCGCTCGCTCAGCGCCTCGGCCACCCGGCCGGGCAGCTCCGGGCCGGTGATGCGGATGACGACCGCGCCGTCCGCGATCGCCCCGTCGACCTCGAAGGTGGCGTCGACGTCGGCCGGGTCGACCCCGAGCGGCTCGAGCAGCGGCGCCGCCGTCTCCCGGAGCCGCTCCACGATCGGCGCGTAGGACTCGACCGCGGCGACCTCGCACGCGTCGACCACCCGGTCGCGGGTTGCCTGGCGGTCGATCCACGGGTCCGGATCTCCCTCGGCGTCGACCTGCTCGACCACCGGCACGCCCGCCCGCACCGCGCAGCCCAGCCCGTTGGCCGGCTCGTGGCGGGAGCCGGGCACGTCGTGGGCGAGCAGGGCGACGTCCACCCACGAGTCGAGCGGACAGGTGCCGTGGGTGAGCGCCGTGCACGGGGTCCAGGCGTCGGGGTCGGACCCGGCGGACGCCGAGTCGGGACCGGCGGGTCGGTGCTCGTGGCAGCGGGCCACGCGGTGCCCGGCGGCGGCGAGCCGCTCGGCCTCCACGGCCGCGCCGTCCGGGCGGGACTCGAGCAGGAGAACGGTGAGCGGGGACATGGCACCTCCCGGATGCGTGTGCCGTGATCGTGCGACGCCCCCACCGGTCCCGACAGGGCCGAAGGTCCCGCTGTCCTGTGCCCTCGGTCGCTCCGCCGCGTCCGCCCGGTCCGCCCGGGGTGGCCCGCGTTACATCTGGGGTCTGACCCCGGATGTAACGGAGCCGAGCGTTACGTCCGGGGTCTGACCCCGGATGTAACGGGTGCGTGCCGGGGTGGCGTGGAGGTGGCAGGGTGCCGGGGCGAGGAGGCGTCGATGGGGTTCCTGCAACCGAACCTGCCCGAGGTCGACCACTCGACGTGGCACGACCTCCCGCGCCAGGAGCGGATGCGGCCGATGGCCCGGCACTTCGCCGAGCACGGGTTCGGGTCGCCGGACGTCCTGATCGTCCTATACGTCGTCAAGATCGCCGTCTACGTGCTGGGCGCGGCGCTCGTGATCGTCAGCACCCCCGGCATCGACGGCCTGTTCGACCCGGCGTCGTGGTGGCGGGAGCCCGAGGCGTTCGCCAAGGTGGTCCTCTGGACGATGCTCTTCGAGGTGCTCGGCCTCGGGTGCGGGTTCGGGCCGCTGAACCTGCGCTTCCTGCCCCCGATGGGCGCGTTCCTCTACTGGCTGCGGCCGGGGACGATCCGCATGCCGCCGTGGCCGAGGCGGGTGCCGCTCACCGCGGGCGACGCCCGGGGGCCCGTCGACGTCGTGCTGTACGCGGCACTCGTCGTCGCCCTCGGGTGGGCGATGCTCGGTGCGCTGCCCCGCTCGGAGGTGGCCGTCGTGCTGGCGCTGCTGGTGGTGATCGGCCTGCGCGACCGCACGATCTTCCTCGCCGCCCGGGGCGAGGTGTACGGCTCGCTCGCCGTCACGTGGCTCCTCGTCGGCGACGACCGGATGATCGCGGCGAAGCTGGTGATGGTCGTGATCTGGTGGGGCGCGGCGGTGTCGAAGCTGAACCGCCACTTCCCGTTCGTCGTCGCCACCATGATGAGCAACAGCCCGATGTGGCGGTTCGGTGGCGTCAAGCGGCGGTTCCACCGGGCCTTCCCTGACGACCTCCGCCCGGGACCGCTGTCGGCCGGGCTCGCCCACGTCGGCACGGCGGTCGAGCTGGGCGCCCCGGCCGTGATGCTCCTCGTGGGGGAGGGGACGGTCGCGACGGTCGCCGCCCTGGTGATGATCGGGTTCCACCTCTGGATCCTCGGCAGCTTCCCGATGGGGGTGCCGCTGGAGTGGAACGTCTTCATGATCTGGGGGATCGTCGCCCTGTTCCTCGGCCACCCGGGGCTCGGTCCCGCCGACCTGATCGACCCGTGGCCGGTCGTGGCGCTGGTGGGGGCGCTGGTCGCGGTGGTGGTGCTCGGCAACCTCCGGCCGGACAAGGTCTCGTTCCTGCCCGCGATGCGGTACTACGCGGGCAACTGGGCGTCGACGGTCTGGTGCTTCCGGGGCGACGCGCTCGACCGCTTCGACGCCCACGTCGTCAAGGCGTCGCGCATGCCGCACCAGCAGCTCGAGAGGGTCTACGGGAGCCGGGAGGAGGCGATGGTGCCGATGCACCTCGGATACGCGTTCCGCGGGTTCCACACCCACGGGCGCGCCCTCTGGAGCCTGGTGCCCCGCCTCTGCGGCCCGGAGCACGAGGGGTACCTCGTCCTCGACGGGGAGCTCGTGGCCGGCACCGCCCTCGGGTGGAACTTCGGCGACGGCCACCTCCACTCCGAGCAGCTCGTCGGGGCGCTCCAACGCCGGTGCGGGTTCCGGCCCGGCGACGTGCGGGTGGCGATCCTCGAGGCGCAGCCGTTCCACCGAGGCACCCAGGCCTACCGGCTCGTCGACGCAGCCACCGGCGAGATCGAGCGGGGTCACGTCGAGGTCGCCGACATGCTCGCCCGCCAGCCGACCGACGCCGACCTGCCGCTGCACCCCGATCCCGCGCGCGCCCGCGTCGGCTCCCGCTCCCGCTCCGGCTCCTGCTCCTGCTCCTGCTCCCGCGTCGTCGTCCGGCGCTCCCGCCCGCCCCGCGTCGGCTCCCGGCGAGGAGACCGCTCGTCCCGATCCGTCCGTAGCTCCGTCCCCCGATCCGGAGGTAGCCCAATGACCGACGCCTGCACCCACCTCGACTCCGTGGCGGAGGTGGATCCGTCGAGCGAGGGCTGCGAGGACTGCCTCCGCACCGGTGACCGGTGGATCCACCTGCGCATGTGCCAGACCTGTGGGCACGTGGGCTGCTGCGACAGCTCGCCCAACCGGCACGCCACCGCCCACTTCCACGCCCACCCCGACCACCCGCTGATCCGGTCCTACGAGCCGGGCGAGGACTGGTGGTGGTGCTACGCCGACGAGCTCTTCTTCGAGGTCCCCGGCGCGCCGCCCTCGCCGTCGCACCCGTAGCCGGACGGCCGATCGGGACGGCCGGACGGCCGGCCCGGCCGGTCGAACCGGCCCCGACGCTCCGATTCCTCCTCCCTACCTACCGGTAGGTAGGCTGGCGGTCATGGATGATGCCGCCCTGCTCCAGGAGCTCGAGCCCACCGCCGCCTCGCTGCTCGACCGCCACCTCGAGTCGGCGAAGGAGTGGTTCCCCCACCAGCTCGTCCCCTACGACCGGGGCCGAGACTTCGAGGCCGACGAGGAGTGGGACCCCCGCGAGGTCGACCTGGCGCCGGCGGTGCGGTCGAGCCTGTTCGTCAACCTCCTGACCGAGGACAACCTCCCGTACTACTTCCGCACGATCGAGGCCATGTTCGGCCGCGACTCGGCGTGGGGCACGTGGTCGCGGCGCTGGACCGCGGAGGAGGGCCGCCACTCGATCGTGCTGCGCGAGTACCTCCACGTGACCCGGGCGATCGACCCGGTCGCGCTGGAGCGGGCCCGCATGGCGCAGGTGTCGCTCGGCGAGGTGCCCGAGGTCGACTCGGTGCTCGACGGCATCGTCTACGTGACCCTCCAGGAGCTGGCCACCCG
The DNA here is from genome assembly GCA_012730075.1 of Acidimicrobiales bacterium. Classification (GTDB taxonomy): domain Bacteria; phylum Actinomycetota; class Acidimicrobiia; order Acidimicrobiales; family Iamiaceae; genus Iamia. The sequence goes on from JAAYBP010000141.1 coordinate 5,742, forward strand.
CATCGCCCACCACAACACCGGCAAGCTGGTCGACGACCCGGCGGGCTACGCGGTGATGAAGCGGGTAGCCGCCGACGAGAACCTGCACCACCTGTTCTACCGGGGCCTCGGCACCGCGGCGCTGGAGATCGATCCCTCGGCGATGGTCCTCGCCATCGAGCGTCAGGTGCGCGACTTCGAGATGCCCGGCACCGGCATCGTCGACTTCAACACCCACGCCGTCGCCATCGCCAAGGCGGGGATCTACGATTTCACGATCCACCACGACGGCGTGCTCGTCCCGGTGATCCTCCGCCAGTGGGGCATCGACCAGCTGGAGGGGCTCACCCCCGAGGCGGAGCAGGCCCGGGCCAAGCTGATGAAGCGGATGGATCGCATCGCCCGCGCCGGCCGTCGCTTCGGCACCCAGCGCGCCGAGGACGCGGCGGCCGAGTCCGCGACCGCCGCGGTCGGGCCGACCCTCGTCGACGCCTAGAACCGCCCGCCGCGGCGACGCTCAGCCGATCAGGTCGGGGATCTCCCGGAGGAAGCGGATGTGCCCGGTGGCGCCGGGGTAGCCGAGGCGGTCGACCACGTGGACGGCGTCGGCCTGCACGGCGGGCAGCGTCTGCCACACGCGGTCCTGCTGGAGCTCGTCGAGGGCGGCGGTGTCGCCGTCGACGGCGGGAGCCTGGAGCAGGATCAGCACCGGGCCGGACATCAGGTCGAGCCGCTCGGTCGACAGGTAGACCCGGCCGTTGGCGTCGACGTCGAGCCCGTCGGGATCGGGGGCCAGGTCGCAGCCGGCGTCGATCAGCGACGAGGGGATCACCCATGGACCGTCGACGAACACCGCGGGGCTCGGCCCGGGGTAGATCGCGGCGACGGTGACCGAGCAGTCGTCGGCGACCGCCCCGCCCGCCTCCTGCTGTGCGGCGGCGAGGTCCTCGACGATCGCCTCGGCGCGGTCCTGGCGGCCGACCAGCTCGCCCAGGGCGACGATCGCCTCGTCGGAGGGCAGCGCGTCGGGTACGACGAGGAGCTGCGTCTGCCCAGCCAGGTCGTCGGCGAGCGTCGGGTCGATCTGGTCGATCCAGAACTGGAGCGTGATGACGGTGGTCGGCTCCTGGGCGAACAGGGCGTCGACGCTCAGGTCGGTCTGGGGGAGGACCTCGATGCCGTCGGTGTCGTACTCGTCGAGGCCCTGGAACCCGGCCTCGGCGACGGTGGCGGTGGCCGCCACGGGCTCGATGCCGAGGGCGAGCACGTCGGCGAGCAGGTCCTCCTCGCCGACGACGACCACCCGGTCGCCGAGGTCGACGGCGTCCTCGGGCGTGGTCGAGGTGGCGCTGGCTCCGGAGTCGTCGGAGGCCGCGTCGTCCCCGCCCCCGCCGCACGCCGCCGACAGCGCGATCAGCAGCACCGCGGCGACGAGGGCGACGGCGCGCCGCGGGTGGCGCGCGCTGGGGCGCGGGCGGAGATGGGTGTCGGGGCCGGTGGCCATCGTTGTCCCCAGGGGTGAGGCGGTGGTTCGGCCGACCTTACCGGCCGTCGTCGGCAGCCTGAACCCCGGCGGGGGACACCGCCCATGGCCTCTCGGCGTGGCGGGTGCGGACCCGGTCGTGGGGTCGTCGTCGAGTCGTAACGTGGGGCCGTGGGCCGACTGATCCCCGAGGACCTCGACGTCCGGACGATCGACAACGCCGAGGAGCGGCGGGTGGTAGAGACGCTGCGCGACGGCCTCACCGACTCCTGGCTGGTGCTGCCGAACCTCCGGCTGGCGACGACGTACCGCGACCACGAGCTCGACGTCGTGCTGATCCACGAGGAGCACGGCGTGTTCGACCTCGAGGTGAAGGGCCACCGGGTCGAGATCCGCGACGGCAAGTGGATCGACGTGGCCAACGGCCGTCCGCTCGCGCCGCAGCCGTTCGGTCAGGCCCGGACGAACGCCTACGCGCTGCGGGACCTGCTCCGGGGTCGGGTCCGGGGGCTGCGGCACCTCGACGTCGGGTTCGGCGTCGCCTTCCCGAACACGAGCGACGTCGTCGGCGACCTGCCACCCGAGGTCGCCCGCGAGCAGATCGTCACCGCGTTCGAGCTGGAGGACCCGATCGACGCGGTGCTCGGACTGGTGGGGGCGCGCACGTGGGGCCGGCGGCTGTCGGCGTCGGAGGTCGAGGACGTCGTCGCCACGCTCCTCCCCGACACCGACTTCGCCTGGGACCCGGCCGCGCGCATGGCCCACGCCCGGCGGCGCCTGGCCCGGGCCTGCGAGGACCAGACCCGGGCGCTCGAGACGCTCGACCTCAACCGCCGCGTCGTCGCGGTCGGCCGGGCCGGCACCGGGAAGACCCGCCTCGCGGCGGCCTGGACGGGTCGCGCGGTCGTCGGGCGGGACGAGCGCACGCTGCTCACCTGCTACAACGTCCCGCTCGCCGACCGGTTGCGTGAGCGGTTCGCCGCCGACGAGCGACTGACGATCGGCCCGTTCCTGTCGGTCGCCCTCGGGCTGGAGGGGATGCCACCGATCGAGGTGCCGTCCGATGCGGATCACCGGTGGTGGACCGTCGACGCCGTCGGCCACCTCGTGTCGAACTGGCACCTGGTCACCGAGCGGTTCGACACGATCGTCGTCGACGAGGCCCAGGACTTCAGTCCCGCCTGGCTCGCCCTGCTCGAGACGCTGCTCGACCCCGACGGTCCCCGGCGGATGCTGCTCGTCGCCGACGAGAACCAGGAGCTCTACCCGCGGGGGTTCCACCTGCCGGGCGCCGACGACGGTTGGACCCGCTGCGAGCTGGTCACCAACTGCCGCAACGCCCACGAGATCGCCGCCCTGCTGCGGCGTCACCTCGACGGAGCGGCGTCGCCGATCGTCGGCCCCGAGGCGGTCGACGTGCGGTGGGTGGGCGTGCCCGAGGGCGACGTCGACGCGGTGGTGCACGCGGTCGGCGGCGAGCTGGGCCGCCTCCTCGACGACGAGGAGCGCGACCCCGGCGCGCTGGCCGTCCTCACCTTCGCCAGCGCCGTGCGCGACCGTCTCGGCGACGCCCACGGCCTCGCCCGCTGGGAGCGCCGCGACGAGATCGGCGCCGTCGCCGACGGGGGCACCGCGCCGGGGCTCGTCGAGAACGTCCACCGGGTCAAGGGGCTCGAGCACGACACGGTGGTGCTCGCCACCGCCACGGCCGACGTCGCCGACGACCTGCTCTACGTCGGGGTGGGACGGGCGGTCAGCGAGCTGGTCCTGATCGCGCCGGAGGCGTTGGCCCGCCGGCTGAAGCTCGCATGATCGGGCGGTTCGTCGCGACCGGTGCGCTGCCCGGCGACGATCGGGTCCAGCGGCTCGTCGACGACGTCCACGCCCGGTGGCGCGACGAGCGGGGCGGGGCGTGCTCGACCGTCTATCCGGCGCTGGCGGCGGCGGACCCCGACCGCTTCGGCCTGAGCCTGGCGGCGGTCAGCGGCGTCGTCGCGTGGGCCGGCGACCACGACGTGCCGTTCCCGATCATGAGCGTGGTCAAGCCGTTCGTGCTCGCCCTCGTCGTCGACCGGGTCGGGGTCGAGGTGATCCGGTCCGAGGTCGGCCTCGACGCGACCGGCGGACGGTTCAACGAGGTGGGATCGCTCGAACGCACCGGCGGACTCTCCAACCCGATGGTGAACGCCGGGGCGCTGGCGACGATCGCCCGCTTCGGTGACCCCGGCGCCGACGTCGAGGCGCGGTGGGACGAGCTGCGCGACCGGCTGGGCGCCTTCGCCGGGCACCCGCTGCCGGTCGACGAGGAGGTCCTCGCGTCGGCGCGGGCGACCAACCGGCGCAACCGGAGCATCGCCCTCCTCCTCGGCGATCTCGGGGTGATCCCCGGCGAGCCGTCCGACGTCGTCGAGCTGTACACCCGGGCGTGCTGCCTGGCGGTCAGCACCGACGACCTGGCCGCGCTGGGCGCGGTGCTGGCCGACGGTGGAGTCCACCCGGTCACCGGCGAGCAGGTCGTCTCGGCCGACGCGTGCCGGCAGGTGCTGGCGGTCATGGCCACCGCCGGGATGTACGAGACGTCGGGCCAGTGGCTCGTCGACGTCGGTCTCCCCGGCAAGAGCGGCATCGCCGGGGGGATCCTCACCATCGCCCCCGGCAAGGGCGGACTCGCCGCGTGGTCGCCACCGCTCGACCCGGCCGGCAACAGCGTCCGCGGCCAGCGCGCCACCGCCGATCTGTCCCGCGCCCTCGGCCTCGACCTGTTCGCCTCCCAGCCCGACCGCTGACCGGTGTCGCGGGCGGCGCGGGACCGGGCGGACGCGCGGCGAGGTAACAGTTTTCCTCCGACCCCAGGTGTTACCTCTGGACAGGATCCAGTTTTGGGCGCACACTGCAAGAGGTGTCGACCGACACACCGATCGACCGATCGGACCTCCTCCGCCGACACGGGCTCCAGGTGACGGCGCAGCGGCTCGCGGTGCTGCGCGCCGTGGCCGAGCATCCCCACGCCACGGCCGACCGGGTCGAGCAGGCGGTGCGCGACCAGATCGGCGCCGTCTCCCGCCAGGCGGTGTACGACGCGCTGACCGTGTTCACCGACAAGGGCGTCCTGCGGAGGATCCAGCCGGCGGGCTCGCCCGCCCGCTACGAGGACCGCGTCGGCGACAACCACCACCACCTGATCTGCCGGGCCTGCGGCCGCACCGTCGACGTCGACTGCGCCGTGGGGCAGGTGCCCTGCCTCACCGCCGCCGACGACGCCGGCTACGACGTCGACGAGGCCGAGGTCATCTTCTGGGGACGCTGCCCCGACTGCGCGGCGGCCCCCGCCGGCTGATCCGACACGTCACCGTCGACGCCCCGCCCCCCACACCCACCGAGCCGAGTCCGCCGAGACCGCCGGCTCCCGAACCGATCCCCGAATCCAGAACCCCCGAGCCAGAACCGCCGAACCAGAACCTCCGAACCAGAACCTCCGAATTCAGAACCCCCGAACCAACCCCACGACTGCGGGCAAGCCCCGACCCGAGAGGAGATCCACCGTGGCCAGCGAGAGCGAGAACCCGGTACTCAACTTCCCCAAGAACCACGACTGGTGGCCCGAGGCGCTGCGCATCGCGCTGCTCCACCAGGAGCCCCCCGCCGCCAGTCCGATGGACGACGACTTCGACTACGCCTCCGAGGTCGCCACCCTCGACTTCGAGGCGCTCAAGCAGGACCTGACGGACCTGATGACCGACTCGCAGGACTGGTGGCCGGCCGACTTCGGCCACTACGGCGGCCTGTTCATCCGCATGAGCTGGCACGCGGCCGGCACCTACCGGATCAGCGACGGCCGCGGTGGCGCCGGCACCGGCACCCAGCGCTTCGCCCCGCTGAGCAGCTGGCCCGACAACGGCAACCTCGACAAGGCGCGCCGCCTGCTCTGGCCGATCAAGCAGAAGTACGGCCGCAAGCTGTCGTGGGCCGATCTGCTCGTGTTCGCGGGCAACGTCGCCCTCGAGTCGATGGGCTTCGAGACGTTCGGCTTCGCCTTCGGTCGCGCCGACGTCTGGTCGCCGGAGGAGGACATCTTCTGGGGTCCCGAGGACGAGTGGCTCGGCGACCAGCGCTACTCGGGCGACCGCGAGCTGGCCGACCCGCTCGGTGCGGTGCAGATGGGGCTGATCTACGTCAACCCCGAGGGCCCCAACGGCAACCCGGACCCGATCGCCGCCGCCCGCGACATCCGCGAGACGTTCAAGCGCATGGCGATGAACGACGAGGAGACCGTCGCCCTGATCGCCGGCGGGCACAGCTTCGGCAAGACCCACGGCGCCCACCCCGCCGACCACGTCGGGCCCGAGCCCGACGCCGCCCCGCTGGAGGCGCAGGGCTTCGGCTGGCTGAGCACCGGCGGCTCCGGCAAGGGGGCCGACGCGGTCACCAGCGGCCTCGAGGTCACCTGGACCCAGAACCCGGTCCGATGGGAGAACGGGGAGGACGGGTTCTTCGACAACCTCTACGGCAACTCCTACGAGCTGACCCAGAGCCCCGCCGGCGCCAACCAGTGGATCGCCACCAACGACGACGCGCGGCCGGTGCCCGACGCCGAGGACGCCGGCAAGAGCCACGCCCCCGGGATGCTCACGACCGACCTGTCGCTGAAGGAGGACACCGCCTACGACGAGATCTCGCGGCGCTTCCGCGAGAACCCCGACGAGTTCCGGCTCGCGTTCGCCAAGGCCTGGTACAAGCTCCTCCACCGCGACATGGGCCCGATCGACCGCTACATCGGTCCGTGGGTCGCCGAGCCGCAGCTCTGGCAGGACCCGGTGCCCGCCGTCGACCACGACCTCGTCGGCGACGCCGAGATCGCCGAGCTGAAGGCGAAGCTGCTCGACTCGGGCCTGAGCGTCTCCCAGCTCGTGTCGACCGCGTGGGCCTCCGCGTCGACGTACCGGCGCACCGACATGCGCGGCGGCGCCAACGGCGCCCGGGTGCGCCTCGCCCCGCAGAAGGACTGGGAGGTCAACGAGCCCGAGAAGCTGGCGGCGGCGCTCGCCGTCCTCGAGGGCGTGAAGGCCGACTTCGACGGGGGCCGCTCCGACGGCGTCCGCATCTCGCTCGCGGACCTGATCGTCCTCGGCGGCTGCGCGGCGGTCGAGAAGGCGGC
>JAAYBP010000142.1 GCA_012730075.1 Acidimicrobiales bacterium
CGCCGCCGCCCGGGCGTGCGCCCGGATGCGCGAGTCGGCCTTCGCCCCGCTCACCCGGTCCGACGTGCTCGGGCCGCGCAACGAGGACGTGCTGATGACCCGCGACGAGGTACGGGTGGCCGCGTCGACGCTGCTCGACGCCCTGGAGACGTGGCGCTCCGACATGCGCGTCGCGGGCGTGGACGACGATGTGTTCTTCGAGCGCCTGGACCTCGCCGTCGCTCGGGTCGGACGCGTCGCCGGCCGCCTCGAGTCCGACGAGGACCTCACGTCCATGACGCTGCTCGACTGGCTCGACCTGCTCGAGTCGTCCGAGCGCTACCTGCTCGACGCCGAGCACCGCCTGATCGACCTGGCCATCCCGGGTTGCCCGTGACCCGTCACCGCGCCGGCGCGGCCCCGGTCACCGCGCCGGCCGTGCTGGTCGCCATGGTGCTCGTCGCCATGGTGCTGGTCGCCTGCGGATCGTCCCCGGCCGCGGAGGCCGACGCGACGACCACCACGGTCGCCGGTGACCCCGTGCCCGTCGACGTCGCCGCGCCACCGATCATCCCCGACCTGGAGCTGACTCCGCTCGCCACCCACGACCCGGCGTGGGGCGCCATGAAGGGGGCGGCCGACCGCCTGTACGTGGAACGGGAGGGCTCCGAGGACCAGTACCGGATCGCCCGCCTCGACCCCGAGACGGGCGCGATCGCGGCGGAGCGAGACCTCGGCGGCATCGCCAAGTGGACCCCGACCGATCACGGCCTCGTCGTGGTGGAGGTCAGCCAGCACGTCGTCCGCGTCCTCGACCCCGACACCCTTGAGGACCGGCACCGCATCGAGCTCCCCGAGGACATGCGGGTCTTCGTCGCCCACGACACCCCCCAGGGCGATCCGTTCTGGCTCGGTGTACGCCAGTACGACGTGGACCAGATCGCCGGCATCTACACCCGGATGGGGGCCGTGCAGGTCGACCTCGAGCGGGGGGAGGTCGGCCGGTTCGTCGAGCTGCCGACGTGCGGCGCGTCGGCGGTGGTCCAGCCCGACGACGGGCATCTCGTGGCGGGGCTCTCGTGCGTCCACCAGTTCGCGGTCGCCGACCTCGTCACGGGCGAGGTGACCACGTCGGGCAGCTTCGGCGTCCTCCCCCACCTGATGACGCTCGACGGAGTGGTGTGGGCCCGCTTCAAGACCCTCGGCTACCTGGCCCGGATGACGTCCGGGAGCGACGGGGCCGAGATCCTCGACCTCAACGCCGACGGGCCCACGTTCGAGGACGTCACACCGCTGATCGGCCGCGGCGACGGCGTGTGGACCGTCGGGGTCACCGCCGACCCGGAGACCGACCGGGTGCTCCACCGGATCGATCCCGAGACCTTCACGGTCACCGGGCGCGCCCACTTCAACGGCAGCCTGGCGTTCGCCGGTGACCTCGGCTACACGCTGCTCCAGGGCGAGCTGTCGACGTTCGAGCCGGCGTCGGTCACCGAGGCGCCGCCCCGCGAGGTGGTGCGGCCCGAGCCCGGCGCACCCGCCGCGGCCACACCCGACAGCGACGAGGAGCAGGAGGTCATCGACGTGGCGATGAGCCTGATGGACCCGGCCGTCGACAACGACGAGGTCCTCCCCCACCTCGGCGGCGACGAGGACCTCACCGCGATACGCAGCGCCCTGGTCGAGCTGGCCGACGCCGCGTACCCGGGCGTCCGCCCGCGCGTCACCGCGGTGTCGGTCGACGGCGACCGGGCCTCGGTCGGCTACGTGTTCCTCGTCGACGACGTGGTCGCGTTCGTGCCGTTCACCGCCGTGTTCGAGCGCCGCGACGGCACCTGGGTGATCACCCGCGACTCGGTGTGCGTCATCGCTCAGGAGGCCGCCGTCCCCGGCTGCTGAGCGGTTGTTACATCTGGGGTCTGACCCCGGATGTAACAACGGCCTACACGTTGCGGCGGTAGCGGCCCCCGACCTCGAAGAGGGCACCGGTGATCTCGCCGAGGGTGCAGCAGCGCACCGCCTCCATCAGCTCGGCGAATACGTTGCCGCCGGCGAGGGCGGTGGCGCGGAGGCGGTCGAGCGCGGCGTCGCGCTCCCCCGCGTGACGCCGGCGGAAGTCGGCCAGCCGGTCGAGCTGACCCTCCTTCTCCGCCTCGGTCGACCGGGCCAGCTCCAGCTCGCGGTCGGACGGGACGTCGTCGACCTCGTCGGTGGCGATCGGCAGGAACGTGTTGACGCCGATGATCGGGAGCGTGCCGTCGTGCTTGCGGGTCTCGTAGAGCAGCGACTCGTCCTGGATGCGGCCCCGCTGGTAACCGGTCTCCATCGCGCCGAGGACGCCGCCGCGCTCGCTGATGCGGTCGAACTCGGCGAGCACCGCCTCCTCGACCAGGTCGGTCAGCTCCTCGACGATGAAGGACCCCTGGTTCGGGTTCTCGTTCATCGCCAGGCCCCACTCCTCGTTGATGACGAGCTGGATGGCGAGCGCCCGCCGCACCGACTCCGGCGTGGGCGTGGTGACCGCCTCGTCGTAGGCGTTGGTGTGGAGGCTGTTGCAGTTGTCGTAGACGGCGATGAGCGCCTGCAGCGTGGTGCGGATGTCGTTGAACGCCATCTCCTGGGCGTGCAGCGACCGACCCGACGTCTGGACGTGGTACTTCAGCTTCTGGCTGCGCTCCGACGCGCCGTAGCGGTCGCGCATCACGACCGCCCAGACTCGGCGGGCGACCCGACCGAGCACCGCGTACTCCGGGTCCATGCCGTTGGAGAAGAAGAAGGAGAGGTTCGGGGCGAAGTCGTCGATCGCCATGCCGCGGGCGAGGTACGCCTCGACGTAGGTGAACCCGTTGGCCAGGGTGAAGGCGAGCTGGGTGATCGGGTTCGCGCCCGCCTCGGCGATGTGGTAGCCGGAGATCGAGACGCTGTAGAAGTTCCGCACCCGCTCGGCGACGAACCACTCCTGGACGTCGGCCATCATCCCGAGGGCGAACTCCGTCGAGAAGATGCAGGTGTTCTGGCCCTGGTCCTCCTTGAGGATGTCGGCCTGGACCGTCCCCCGCACCGTCGCCAGCACCTCCGCCCGGACCGCGGCGGCCTCGTCGTCGGACGGCGGGCGGCCGTGCTCGCCGGCGAAGGCGTCGAGCCGCTGGTCGACCGCGGTGGTGAGGAACATGGCGAGGATCGTCGGGGCCGGACCGTTGATCGTCATCGACACCGACGTGCTCGGGTCGCACAGGTCGAACCCGTCGAAGAGGACCTTCATGTCGTCGAGGGTCGCCACGCTGACGCCGGAGTTGCCGACCTTCCCGTAGATGTCGGGACGGCGGTCGGGGTCGGCGCCGTAGAGCGTCACCGAGTCGAACGCGGTGGACAGACGGGTGGCGGGTTGGCCCTCGGCGAGCAGGTGGAAGCGGCGGTTGGTGCGGAAGGCGTCGCCCTCCCCGGCGAACATGCGCGCCGGACGCTCGCCGTCGCGCTTGAACGCGAACACCCCGGCGGTGAACGGGAAGCGGCCCGGCAGGTTCTCCTCCATGAGGAACCGGAGGAGGTCGCCCTCGTCGGTGGTGCGCGGCAGCGCGACGCGGGGGATCGCCGTACCCGAGAGGGAGTCGCGGGTGAGGGCCGTGGTGATGTCGCGCCCGCGCACGGTGACGGTGTGCTCGGCGCCCGAGTACGCGTCGACGACCTCGGGCCACCCGTCGAGCAGCGCCCTCGCCTCGGGGACGAGCTCGGCGTCGGCCGCCTCGGCGAGCGCGGCGAGCCCGGCCGGGGCCTCGTCGCCGCCGGACGCCTCGACCAGGGCCCGCACCTCGCGGATCTGCTGGCGGCGACGGGCGACGGCCGCCTGCTCGGCGACGAGCCGATGGTGCGAGCGCACGGCGTCGGCCGCCTCGGCGAGGTGGCGCGCCCGCGCCGGGGGCACGACGGCGGTGTCGGCCGAGGACACCTTGGCGTCGACCGGTGGGAGCACGCCAGTCGTCGCCGGCGCCTCGAACCCGGCCGCCGCCAGGCGGTCGCGCAGCTCCTGGTAGAGGGCGGTGGTGCCGTCGTCGTTGAACCGGCTGGCGACCGTGCCGAACACCGGCATCTCCTCCGGCGCGGAGCCGAAGGCCTCCCGGGAGCGCACGAGCTGGCGACGGACGTCGCGCAGGGCGTCCTCGCCGCCGCGCCGGTCGAACTTGTTGATGGCGACGACGTCGGCGAAGTCGAGCATGTCGATCTTCTCGAGCTGGCTGGCCGCCCCGAACTCGGGGGTCATCACGTAGAGGGCCACGTCGCTGTGGTCGACCACGGCGGCATCGCCCTGACCGATGCCCGGGGTCTCGACGATCACCACGTCGGCCCCCCACGCCCGCGCCGCGGCGACCATGTCGTCGATCGCATCGGGCAGCACGGCGCCGGCGGTACGGGTGGCGAGGCTGCGGAAGTAGACCCGCGCCGGGTCGATCGAGTTCATGCGGATGCGGTCGCCGAGCAGGGCGCCGCCGCCGCGGCGGCGGGTCGGATCGATCGCCAGCACCGCGACGGTGACCTTGTCCTCGAAGTCGAGCCGGAAGCGTCCGACCAGCTCGTCGGTCAGCGACGACTTGCCCGATCCGCCGGTGCCCGTGATGCCCAGCACCGGTGCCCGGCGACGCTCGGCCGCAGCCCGGATCTCGTCCCGGTCGGCGGCGGGCAGCGTCCCGGCCTCGAGCATGGTGATCGTGCGGGCCAGGGCGCGCTGGTCGCCGCCGAGCAGGGCGTCGACCGCGGGGGCGCGCCCGGCGGCGAGGTCGACGTCGCTGTCGCGCACCAGCAGGTTGATCATGGCGGGGAGCCCGAGCTGCTGGCCGTCGTGGGGCGAGAAGATCCGGCTCACGCCGTGGGCCTGGAGGTGCTCGATCTCGGCGGGGAGGATCGTGCCGCCCCCGCCGCCGAACACCTTGACCTCTCCGGCGCCGCGCTCGCGGAGCAGGTCGACCAGGTAGGTGAAGAACTCGACGTGCCCGCCCTGGTAGGAGCTGACCGCCACGCCCTGCACGTCCTCCTGCAGGGCAGCGGTGACGATCTCGTCGACCGAGCGGTTGTGGCCGAGGTGGATCACCTCGACGCCCTGCGCCTGGAGGATCCGCCGCATGATGTTGATCGACGCGTCGTGGCCGTCGAACAGGCTCGCCGCGGTGACGAAGCGCACCGGGTGGACGGGCTGGTGGATGTCGGTTTCCATCGGTCTCGGTTCGATCGGATGTGACGTCGGTCAGGCTACGGCGCGCCCGGACGCGTAACGAATGGGGTCGGAGGAAAACCGTTACCCACGGTCGGTCGGCGCGAGGCGCCGCGGTCGGTCAGCGCTCCCGGACGACGTCGGCGGGGTCCTTGTCGGTCCGGAGGCCGAGGTAGCGGGGGTGGCGGAGGCGGCCCGCGTCGCTCCACTCGCCGAAGCCGACCTCGGCGACCAGCTCGGGGCGCACCCAGTGCGCCGTCGGCTCCCGGGGCGGATCGACGACGGGAGGGCCATCGACCGCGATGGGGTCGAGGCGGGTCCGCAGGTCGCGCAGGACGGTGGCGGAGAACCCGGTGCCGACCTTGCCGCCGTAGCGCAGCACGCCGTCCTCGTGGTAGCCGAGCAGCAGCGCCCCGAGGTGGAGGCGCCCACCGGCCGGTTCGGTCCAGCCGACCACCACCATCTCCTGCCGCCGCACGACCTTCAGCTTCAGCCAGTCGCGGCTGCGCCGACCCTGGTAGCGGCTCGCCGCCCGCTTGGCGATCAGGCCCTCCCACCCCGACGCGGCGGCGCGTTCGAGGAGATCGTCGAGGTCGCCGTCGAGCGCCTCGACGACCTCGACCACCTCGTCGGGTTCCACCACCCGGTCGAGCAGCGCCCGGCGGTCGGTCAACGGCAGGTCCCGGACGTCTCGGCCCGCCACCCACAGCACGTCGAACACCACGAAGTGGACCCGCACCGGGGACCGACGCGACCGGGCCTCGTCGTGGACGTGCATCCGCTGCTGGAGCCGGGTGAAGGACGTCGCCCCGTCCTCGTCGTACGCGACGACCTCCCCGTCGAGGACGGCGTCGACGGCCACGGTCGCGGCGAGGGCATCGACCACCTCGGGGTACACGTCGCCCTGACGGATCCGGTTCCGGGACCGCAGGTCGACCTCACCGTCGACGATCCAGGCCAGGACCCGCACGCCGTCGAGCTTGCGCTCGTAGACCCATTCGCCCGACGGGCGTTCTCCGGCGCGGGCGAGCGACGCGGCCATCGGCTCGTACCACCGCTCGGGTTCGCCGTCGCTCGCCACCGCCCCATGCTCCCCCACGCCGGCCGAGCGGGCGGCGCGGTAACAGTTTTCCTCCGACCCCACCTGTTACCTGGACAGCGGGTGGCCGGGTTGGGGGGACAGACTGGCGAGGTGCGCGCCGACCGCCTCGTGGCCACCCTGCTGCTGCTCCAGGCCCGCGGCCGGGTCACCGCGGCCGAGGTCGCCCGGGAGCTGGAGGTGTCCGAGCGCACCGCGCGCCGCGACCTCGAGGCGCTCGGCATGGCGGGCATCCCGGTGTACTCCCAGGCCGGCCGGGGTGGCGGATGGTCGCTGCTCGGCGGCGCCCGCACCGACCTGAGCGGCCTCACCGCCGCCGAGGCCCGCACCCTGTTCCTGCTCGCCGGGCCGTCGGCCGCGGCCACGCCGGAGGCCAAGTCGGCCCTCCGCAAGCTGGTCCAGGCCCTGCCCGAGACGTTCCGCGCCGACGCCGAGGCCGCCGCCGACGCGGTGATGATCGACCCGTCGCGCTGGGGAGGCGAACCCGCCTCGCCCCCGCCCTTCCTCGACGACCTCCGCCGGGCGGTGCTCGACCGGGTGCAGGTCGACCTCGCCTACACCGATCGCAGCGGGGCCGAGACCGAGCGGCGCGTCAGTCCCCTCGGCCTCGTGCAGAAGGGCCTCGTCTGGTACCTGATCGCCAACACGGCCGCCGGGCTGCGGACGTTCCGCCTCTGGCGGGTGCGCGGCGTGGAGCGCTCCGACGAACCGGCCGACCGCCCGCCGGACTTCGACCTTCCCCGCGCCTGGCAGGACGTCGTCGACGCGATGGGGCGGAGCCGACCGACCGTCGAGGTGGTCGTGCGCTTCCCCGACGAGCTCGAACCCACCCTCCACCGCCACTGGGGTCACCGCTTCTCGGTCGACCATCCGGACGCGCGGGGCGAGCCCGCCCCCGACGAGGCCGCCGACCGTCCGGGCCCCGGCGACGGTGGACCACCCCGGGGCGACGGGCCGCCCGACCCGTCCGCCCCCGACGAGGCCGCCGACGGCTGGTCGCGGGGACGGATCCTCGGCGACACGTGGGAGGGCATCGTCGACCAGCTCGCCGGCTACGGCGGCGCCGTCGAGGTGTTGGCGCCGGTCGAGGCCCGTGCCCGACTGGCGGCGATCGGTGCCGAGCTGGTCGACCGCTACGGATCGGACGCGCCCGAGGCGTTAGCCTGACGCCGATCCGCAGCAGGGGAACAGGGGCGGGACACGGGTGTCCGACGCACAACGAACACCCGACGACCCGGTGATCCGGATCCGCCGTGACGCGCTGGCCGTCATGTTCGGCTACGTCGACGAGACGATCCTGTGCTGCGACTCGACCGGTGTGATCCGCTTCGCGACCGACTCGCTGCGCGACCTCCTCGGCTACGACCCCGGGTCCGTCGTCGGCGAGAACGTCCTCGACTTCGTGCACGCCGACCACCTCGTCGACCTGTTCACCGGCATGACCCGCTGGGAGGGCCGCCGGGGCAACATCCGCGGCGAGACGATCCAGGTGCGCGACAGCGGCGGCGAGTGGCGCCGGGTGCACTACGACGTCGTCGTCGAGGCCGACCTCGAGCCGCTCGGCAGCATCGTCGTCACGCTCGCCGAGCCCGGCGCGGTCGACGAGGCGGCCCGTGAGCTGCGCTCCCGCTCGTTGACGGAGCACCGCATGCTGCGGCTGGCGTCGGCCTTCCTCGAGGTGCCGTACGCCGACTTCGAGCAGGGCCTCGACTCCGCCCTGGGGATCCTCGCCGGCCTGTCGTGGGTGACCCGGGCGTCGGTGTGGACCGTCGACGACCTCGACCGCGGGTACCTGACCCGGCGGGCGACGTGGACCGCGCCGGCCAACGCCCCGACGGTCGACCTTCCCGGTCGCATCGGCACCGACGCCCTGATGCTCACGCGTCGGCTCGCCGCCGGCGAGGAGGTCCACCTCGCGCACCGCGACGACGGGCCCCGCCCGGGGTGGGAGACCGAGCACGCGGTGCTCGCCTCGGCCGGCACCGAGTCGCTCCTCGCGGTGCCGATGACGGCGCACGGCCACTTCAGCGGCGCGGTCGTGATCGAGTCGGCGCTCGAGGGCGCGTCGTACGACGCGACCCACACGTCCACCGTGCGCGCCGCGGCCGCGATCATCGCCCAGGCCCTCGTGCGCCACGAGGCGGAGCGACGGCTGATCGAGCAGGCCCGCTCGGACCGGGTGACCGGGCTGAGCAACCGGTGGGCGTTCGACGAGGCGCTCGACCGGGCGCTCGCCCGCCTGCAACGCGGTGACTCGCTCGGCGTGGGCCTGGGGCTGGTCGACCTCGATCGGTTCAAGGTCGTCAACGACTCGCTCGGCCACGCCGTCGGCGACCACCTCCTCGCGGACGTGGCGTCGCGGCTTCGCTCGGCCGCCGACGACTCGATGGTGATCGCCCGGCTCGGCGGCGACGAGCTGCTCGTGCTGCTCGACGACTCCCCCGACCGGTCCGACGCCCACTGGCGCCTGGCGACGCTGCTCGACGCCCTCCGCGTGCCGTTCACCCCCGGCGGGGCCGGGCCGCTCGTGATGACGGCGAGCGCCGGCCTGGTGCACACCCACGACGGGCACACCACCGCGGGCGAGCTGCTGCGCCGGGCCGACGTGGCGATGTACGCGGCCAAGGGCCGGGGCGGCGACGCCATCGCCCTCGACGACCCGGCCACCGACGTCGACGACGTCCTCCACCTGCGCCGCGAGGTCGACCTGCGCGAGGCGCTCGGCTCCGACGGGCTGGAGGTGCACTTCCAGGGCGAGTGGGACCTCACGACCGACCGGCTGGTGGGCGCCGAGGCGCTCGCCCGGTGGAACCACCCGACCGAGGGGCTGTTGGCCGCCGGCGAGTTCATCCCGCTGGCGGAGGCGACCGGCCTGATCGACCGGCTGGGCCACCGCGTCCTCCGGGACGCCTGCCGCGCCGCCCGGCCGTGGCTCGGCACCCGCAACGGCCCCGAGGTGCTCAGGGTCAACGTGGCGTCGTCGCAGCTCCGGCGGCCCGACTTCGTCCACCAGGTGGTCGACGCCCTCGCCGACGCCGGCCTCCCGCCCCGCCACCTGTGCCTGGAGCTCACCGAGAGCACGCTGCTCGTCGATCCGGCCGCAGCCGCGACCCGCTTCGAGCAGCTCCGAGAGATCGGTGTCGGCCTGGCGATCGACGACTTCGGCACCGGCTACTCGTCGATCCTCCAGCTCAAGCGACTGCCCCTGACGGCGGTGAAGGTCGACCGGTCGTTCGTGTCGGGCCTGGCGAGGGCGTCGAGCGACCGCGCCATCGTCGCCGCGACGGTCAGCATGGCCCGCGGCCTGGGCCTGGACGTCACCGCGGAGGGGGTCGAGACCGAGACCCAGCGCGAGATCCTCCTCGAGCTCGGCTGCACGCGCGCCCAGGGGTTCCTCCTCAGCCGTCCGGAGCCCGCCGCCGCCATCGCGTCCCGCGTCGTGACCTGAGTCCCTCCTCGTACCGATCGCCGACCGTCTCCTGAGGTCCTTCTGGGCCACCCTCCAGGGGTACTCGGGGCCCGCGCCGGTGGACGGGAGCGGGCGGTGCGACCGAGGTCACGGGGGGTGGCGGGCGCGACCCATGCCGCGCGCACTATCGTTTCGTAAGTCGAGGGCGGAACGAGCCGACGAGCCGCCGCCCCAACCAGTCGCTCCGGCTCTGCCGGACCCCTTCGCGGCGCCGGCCGGGGGCACCACCCCTCCCCCGTCCCCGGTCGGCGCCGCTCGATC